>JAASTF010000014.1 GCA_021767525.1 Paracoccaceae bacterium | reverse complement strand
TAGGCCACCGTGCCCACCATCACCACGCCCGCCGCCAGCGCCAAAAGCAGCAGCATCGGCGCGCCGGCCACGAACCACATCACGCCCCAGCCGAACAGGATCAGCGCCGCCTGCCCGAAATCGGGCTGCATCGCCAGCATCGCGACGATCACCACCGCCATGCCGAACGACCACAGCCGCCCCGGGGGCCCGTGAATTTCCTGCGCCGCCGCCATCATCCAGGCCGCCGCCACCACGAAGCCGGGCTTGAGGAATTCCGACGGCTGCAGCGACGCGAAGCCAAGGCTGTACCACCGCACCGCGCCCTTGCCGAAATCGGTGCCGAAAAACGGCAACAGCGCCAGTGCGACAAACGCCACGACAAAGCCCACCACCGCAAGCCGCCGCACCACCGTGGGCGTCATCATGCTGGTGGCCAGCATCGCCACCAGGGCCAGCCCGCCGAAAACCGCCTGGCGTTGCACGTAATGAAAAGCGTCGAACCCGTTCTTGGCCGCCAGCGGCGGCGAGGCGGCAAAGCCCAGCAACATGCCGATGGCGAACAACATCAGCACACAGGACATCGTCCACTTGTCCACGGTTCTCCACCATTTGGGGATAACCGGCTCGCCGTCCCGCACCGGGACCGCGCCATAGACCATTTCCGTCATGGAACCACCGCTCACTGCCTCGTGTCACGCCCCTTTTCGGGGTCTCGCCGCACAGTCTAGCAGGTCCGCCGCCCCGTGGGAAGCACCCAAGGGGCGGCCGGCAGGGCGTCTAGCCGTCGGTCAGCGCCCCGTCCAGCGGCTTGATCGCGCGCGGCGTCTCGCGATTGGCCAGAAAGGCCGGGCGGGGATGCGCCGCGGCATAGGGCGCAACCAGCGCGTTCGACATCGCGTTGAACACGAAAAACGCGTTCGACCGCGGGTCGGGCGTGATGTTCCCGTTCGACCCATGCAGGGTGTTGCACTCGAAAAAGATCACCGTGCCCGCCGGGCCCTTGGCCACGTCCAGCCCGTTTTCGCGCACCAGCCGGGCAATGGTTTCATGGCTGGGCACCCCCACCTCTTGCCGCTTGAGCGAGGTTTCGTGGTTCGCGTCGGGTGTCTCGCCCTGGCAGGCGATCCAGGTGTCATGCGATCCCGGCACCAACAGCAGCGGGCCGTTCGACGACGAATTGTCGGTCAGCAGAACCGAGGCCGACACCGCCCGCATCCGCGGCATCCCGTCCTCGGCGTGCCATGTCTCGAAATCCGAATGCCAAAAGAACTCCTTGCCGGTAAAACCCGGTTTGTAGTTCAGCCGCGACTGGTGCAGGTAGACGTCGTCGCCCAGCAGAAACTGCGCCACGCCCGCCAGCCGCCGGTCGGCCGCCAGCCGCGCGAAGGTGGCCGAATGCCGGTCCAGCCGGAAAATCGTGCGCACCGCATCGGTGCCCGGCTCGGTCACCAGGTCGTCGGCGTCGATCCCGGCGCCGCCATTGCGCAGTGCCTGCGAGGTGTCGATCAGCAGGCGCAGCTCGTCTTGCGAAAACAGGTCGCGCCGCACCAGATAGCCATTGTCACGGTAATGCGCGGCCTCGTCGCGGCTGATCGGGGCGTCTTCGCTCCATTCTTGCCACAGCACCGGGTCGCGCCGCGGCGCCAGCCGCTCGCCCGCGGCCAGGCGCGTGGGATAATCGTCGGCCACCTGCGCCGCCTCGGGGGTCGTCGTGATATTCATGTTTCCTCCTTCGTCACGGGACGTGTCATTTCTTGCGTGATGCACGCCAAACCGGCAGCGCGCGGATTTGTTCCACCCATGCGTGCGCGCTTGCCGCTTGACGCGCGGCGGGGCATGGGGCACCTCGCGCCCATGCAGGTGAACACGCTTATCCTTGGCGCCGGGGCCGCGGGGCTGATGTGCGCCGCCCATACCGGGCCCGGCACGCTGGTGATCGACCACGCCAAGGCCCCGGGCGAGAAAATCCGTATCTCGGGCGGCGGGCGGTGCAATTTCACCAACATGCATACCGACGCGCAGGCATTCCTGGGCGAAAACCCGCATTTTCCGAAATCCGCGCTGGCGCGCTACACCCAATGGGATTTCATCGACCTGGTCGACCGCCACCGCATCGCCTGGCACGAGAAAACCCTGGGCCAGCTGTTTTGCGACGACAGCGCGAAACAGATCATCCGCATGCTGCTGGACGAGGCGGCGGGCGCCGATCTGTGGCTGCAAACATCGCTGGTCGATCTTGCCCATGACGGCAGCCAATTCACCGCCACGCTCGACCGGCAGGGCCGCCGCCACAGCGTCAGCGCCGCGCACCTTGTGGTGGCCACGGGCGGCAAATCGATCCCGAAAATGGGCGCGACGGGGCTGGCCTATGACATCGCGCGGCAATTCGGCCACCGGGTGACCGAAACCCGCCCCGCGCTGGTGCCCTTCACCTTTTCCGACAAACCCTTTGCCGCCATGTCGGGCACGGCCTGCCCCGTGCGCGCGCAGGCCGGCGGCGCGGCCTTCGACGAGGCCGCGCTTTTCACCCATCGGGGCCTGTCCGGCCCGGCGATCCTGCAAGTCAGTTCCTACTGGCGCGAGGGGGACGAGCTGTCGCTGAACCTCGACCCGGGCGGCACGCTGCTCGACGCCCTGCGCGCAGGCCGCGCCACGGCGGGGCGGCGCAACCTGACCAATGCGCTCGGCCAACACATCCCGGCCAAGCTGGTCGATCACCTGGCGCCCGCACTGGGCCTGTCGGGCAACCTGGCCGATCAATCCGACGCGCGGCTGGCGCAGATCGTCGGCGCGCTCTCCGACTGGCGGCTGAAACCCACCGCGACCGAGGGCTACCGCACAGCCGAGGTCACGCTGGGCGGCGTGGCGACCGAGCGGCTGAACTCCTCAACGATGGCCAGCCGCGATGTGCCGGGCCTCTATTTCATCGGCGAGGCGGTGGACGTGACCGGCTGGCTGGGTGGCTACAATTTCCAATGGGCCTGGTCCTCGGCCGTGGCTGCGGGCCGCGCCATCGCCACCGGTTGACGCCAAAGCGCCGCCGCGCGGCGGCGCCCCCGCCGGGCGCGCGCCCGGCGCGGGCCAGCGTCAGAACGCGGCGCTTTTGCCCGAAAGTGTTAACAACCGCGCGGTTATTGCAAAAATCGCGCCGTTTCGGACCTCGCCCCCTGCGTTGGGGTGGGATGATACCTTTCCTACGCGGGTGTTAAGCCACCGCGCGCCGAAAACCGCGCGGAACGGGCGCAAAAGCGCGCGCCTTGCGGTGGCTTGGGGGGCCGAAACCGCACGCTTATCCGGGCAAATCGCGCGATTAACCCTTTTCCAGCGCAAACCGCACGGTTTTGGCAAAGTCCTCGCCGCGCTGTTCGAAATTGTCATACTGGTCGAAACTGGCCGTTGCGGGGGCCAGCAAAACCACCTCGCCCGGCTGCGCCTCGGCCATGGCGGCGGTCACGGCACGCTCCATCGTGGTGCAGATTTCCGCTTCGATTCCAGGCAGTTGCATGGCAAACCCCGCCGCCTCGCGCCCGATGACATAGGCCTTGGCCACATGGCCCAACCCCGGCGCCAGCGCCGCCAGCCCGCCCTCTTTTTCCAACCCGCCACAGATCCAGCGAATCTTGTCGAAGGCCAGCAACGCCTTCAGCGCACTATCAACATTCGTGGCTTTTGAATCGTTCACATACAAGATGTTGTTGCGCTCGGCGATCACCTGGCTGCGATGCGGCAGGCCCGGATAGCTGTGCAACCCCTTCTCGATCACCTTCGGCGCCACCCCCATCGCCCGGCAAACCGCATAGGCGGCACAGGCGTTCTGGTGGTTATGCGCACCCGGTAAGCCCTTGATTTCCCTCAGGTCTATCGCCGCCATCTGCCGACCCTTGCGCCACTCGGTCAGGAACCCCTTGCGCGCAAAAACCTGCCATCCCGGCCCCGTCAGCTTGCTCGCCGCACTCACGCGGATCACCCGGTCATCCCCCGGCCCCATCGCCATCTGGTTCGCCAGATACCGCCCCTCATCCTCATCCACACCAATCACCGCCCGGTCCGGCCCGCCTTCTGCAAACAGCCGCCGCTTGGCCGCGAAATAGCCGCCCATCCCGGCGTGGCGGTCCAAATGATCCGGCGAAAGGTTTGTAAATACAGCGATATCCGGCGTCAGCGCGCGGGCCAGGTCGGTCTGATAGCTGCTCAGTTCCAGCACCACCGCCCCGCCCTCGCCCGGCATGTCGATGTCCAGCACACCCCGCCCGATATTGCCCGCCAGCTCGGCATCGCGCCCGGCCTCGGTCAGCAGGTGATGGATCAGCGCCGCCGTGGTCGACTTCCCGTTCGAGCCGGTCACGGCAATCACCCGCGGCGGGCTGTCATACTCATCGAACCGGGTCGAAAAAGACCGGAAAAACAAGCCGATATCGTTGTCGACCGGCACCCCCGCCGCCCAGGCTGCCGCCACCACCGGGTTCGGCGTCGGGTAAAGATGCGGGATGCCGGGGCTGACGATCAGGCTCGCCACATCGTCGAACGCGCCTTGGCGGGTCAACTCTCGAACCGCGAACCCTTCGGCCTCGGCCCGGGCCCGCGCCTCTGCATTGTCGTCCCAGACCACAGGCATCGCCCCGCCCGCCACCAATGCCCGCGCCGCCGACAGGCCCGAGCGCCCAAGCCCAAGAACCGCCACAACCTGCCCGTCGAACCCTTGCACCGGGATCATGCCTGCCTCCAAGTCAGCTTTGGCCAAATCGCTACCGCAAAGGCCGCCCGCGCGAAAGGCCCTTCATCTTGCCGGATAAACTTCCGGGGGGTGAGGGCCGGTTCGCGCCTTGGGCGCAATGAAACGTCCAGTCGACGTTGCAAGGCCGGCACGGGCAGCAGCCCCGGGATCGGGCCGCAGGCCCACAGGAGGCAGCGCCCCCCTAGCGCCGCTCGTCCGGCTCGGGGCGCAGGCCATAGCGTTCCGCAACACGCCAGACATGGGCCGGAACCATGTTTTTCAACCGCGCCGGATGTGCGCGGCGCAGGTGCAGGATGGTTTCGATCGCCTTCATCTCGACCCGCGCGCGGGCAAACTCCAACCCCCGCGGCCCGGTGCGCGGCTGCAGCCAGGCCACGATGGGGCGCACCCAGTCGGGCATCCGCCGCAGGGGCAAGCCGCCCGCCGCGCGCTCGGTATTGGCCAGGAATCCCTTCACCGCCGCGGCGCGCTTGCCCTTGTCGGTCAGGGGCCGCACCGCCACGCGACCGCCCAGCGCCGCCACGATTTCGGCCCCCCGCGCATTGCGCACGATCACCCACTGATCGCCATCGCCGCCCATATAGCCCACGGTCACGTCCGCCAGCCGGTTGGTGTAATCCACGCAGGTCTTGCAGGTCATCGGAAAGAAATCCGCCGGCAGATCGGAAATCGGCAGTTTCAGAAATGGCACGAAACGCGGCTTGCGCCCGTCGTCGAACCGCAACTCGACCCGGTAATCGGCGCGGAACTCCAGGTAACTGACGGTCTCGGGCCGGTCATCGAGCAGCGCAAGGAACTCGTGAAACCGCGCCGTCGTGGTATTGTCGCTGCAAGGCGTGCCAATGACATAAAGCCGCTCCAGCCCCAGCTGCGCCTCGATGGCGCGCAAGGCAAAAACCTGGCAAGGAATGCCCACCACCGCCAATCGCGTGTACCCGGCGGCGACCGCCGGCTCCAGCAGCGCCAATAACGGGCCGAACCCCATGCGCATCCCGCGGCACGCGGCCATGGCCTCCGGGTCGGTCACGATCACCGGGCGCGGCGCCCAGCGATCTTCCGGGTCGGGCGCCGTGGCGAGTACCGCATCGACCGCGCCACGCCGCAACAGCTCGGCCGCCAGCGCCGTGGTCAGGCCGGTCCATTGCGCACCGGGCGCGGGCGGGTCCAGCCGTGCGCGCAGCATGGTTTGCGTGACGCCGAAAAACGCCTCGTCCCCGCCGCCCGCCGCGCGGCCATGCACTCGGGCCTCGGCTTTTTCATAGTCGGGCTGAATGAACTGACATGCCTGCCCGCAGGCCTTGCCATCGCCCATCCGCGACACGCCGCAATCAGTGCAAAGCCCCGCGCGCGGGCCACCAGACAGCGGCGGCGCAGTCAGACCTTTCGGCGTATCGAACATGGCACGGCCTCCCCTTAGCTGTGTCAACCATACCTGACACATGCAGAGTCGACCAGCCTGCTTCCTCTCTCCATAAATATCCCGGGGGAGTCTGCCACAGGCAGACGGGGGCAGCGCCCCCTACCCCGAGCCGCAGGCGAGATATCCAGCGCGCGGCGCAGCCGCGCACATTCGAATCAGCGCACCTTCAGGGTCGCCAGGCCGATCATCGCCAGGATCAGCGCGATGATCCAGAACCGGATGACGATCTGGCTCTCCGACCAGCCCTTTTTCTCGTAATGGTGATGGATCGGCGCCATCAGGAACACGCGCTTGCCGGTGCGCTTGAAATAGGCCACCTGGATAATCACGCTCAGCGCCTCGACCACGAACAGCCCGCCGACGATGGCCAGAACGATCTCGTGCTTGGTGGCCACGGCGATCGCGCCCAGCGCGCCGCCCAGGGCCAGGCTGCCGGTGTCGCCCATGAAGACGGCCGCGGGCGGGGCGTTGTACCACAGAAATCCCAGCCCCCCGCCGATCAGACCGGCGACAAAGACCAGGATTTCACCCGTGCCCGGCACGTAATGCACGTCAAGATACTCGGTAAAGTCCACGCGCCCCACCGCATAGGCGATGATGCCGAAGGTGCCCGCGGCGATCATCACCGGCATGATCGCCAGCCCGTCCAGACCATCGGTCAGGTTAACCGCGTTGGCGCTGCCCACGATCACGATCATCGCGAAGGGGATGAACAGCACGCCCAGATACAGCAGCGTTTCCTTGAACACCGGAAAGGCCAGATAGCTTGACAGCGGATCGGGGTGATACATCGCCGCCCACCAGCCCGCGACCCCTGCGATCAGGAACCCCAGCCCCAGCCGCAGCTTGCCCGACACACCCTTTGTGTTCTGCTTGCTGACCTTGGCGTAATCATCGGCGAACCCGATCAACCCATAGGCCATGGTTACGAACAGGACCATCCAGATGAAAGGGTTATCCAGCCGCGCCCACAGCAGCGTCGAGGTGAGCAGCGCGCCCACGATCAGCAAGCCCCCCATCGTCGGCGTGCCGGCCTTGGCCAAATGCCCCTCGGGGCCGTCGTCGCGGATGGGCTGGCCCTTGCCTTGCCGTTTGCGCAGCACGTCGATCAGCGGCCGGCCGAACAGGAACCCGAACAACAGCGCGGTCAGGAACGCCCCGCCCGAGCGGAAGGTGATATAGCGGAACAGGTTGAAGAAATCGCCACCGTCCGACAGCTCGGTCAACCAGTACAACATCAGCCTGTCCCTTTATCCATTGACCGCGCCGCATGGCCCAGTTTGCGCAGCGCGTCAACCACCGTCGACACCTTGCTGCCTTTCGAGCCCTTCACCAGCACCACGTCGCCCGCATCCAGCAGGCGGCGTGCGCGGGCGGCCATCTGGTCGGCGCTTTCCACCCACTCGCCGCGCACCCGGTCGGGCAGCGCCTCGTGCAGGTGGCGCATCAGCGGCCCGACGCAATGCACCCGGTCCAGCTGCGCGATCCAGGGCAGGGCTGCGATATCGCGATGCATGGCGGCCTCGTCCTCGCCCAGTTCCAGCATGTCGCCCAGGATGGCGATGCGCCGCCCCTTGGCCATGCGGCCCAGCCCGTCATCGGGGCGCGCGGCGGCCAGCACCTCCAGCGCGGCGGCCAGCGATGTGGGGTTGGCGTTGAAGGCGTCGTCGATCAGCTCGAACGCCATTTCCTCGTTCACCAGGTCCAGCGCGATCCGTTCGCGCGCGCCGCGGCCCGCGGGCGGCGCCCAGCGGCCCAGGTCGCTCGCGGCGATGCCCAGATCAAGCCCCAGCGCGCTGACCACGGCCAGAACGCCCATGCCGTTCACCGCGAAATGCCGCCCCGCCGCCTGCACCTTGAACAGCACCGGCTTGCGCCAGGCGCGGCCATGCACGACCGTCGTGATATCGACCAGGCGGATCTTGGTGGCGCGGTGGTGGGTCTGCGCGCCCTCGCCAAAGGTGATGATGCGCGCACCATTGGCCCGCGCGCGGTCTTGCAGGATGCCGGTGGTGGCGATGTCGCCGTTCAGAACGGCGATGCCGCCGCGCTCCAGCCCGTCGGCGATACTGGCCTTTTCGTGGGCGATCCCTTCGAGGCTGTCGAAGGCTTCCAGGTGGGCGGCGGCCACGGTGGTGATCATCACCACGTGCGGGCGGGCCAGTTTCGCCAGCGGCGCGATCTCGCCCGGATGGTTCATGCCGATCTCAATCACGGCGTATTCTGTATCTGCGGGCATCCGCGCCAGCGTCAGCGGCACGCCCCAGTGGTTGTTGTAACTGGCCTCGGCCACATGGGTGCGACCCTGCCCCGACAGCACCTCGCGCAGCATTTCCTTGGTCGAGGTCTTGCCGACCGAGCCGGTCACCCCCACCACCTTGGCGGGGCTGCGCGCGCGGCCGGCGCGGCCCAGATCCTCCAACCCTTTCAGAACGTCGGGCACGATCAAAAGCGGCGCATCGGGCGCCACGCCTTCGGGCACGCGCGACACCAGCGCGGCGGCGGCGCCCTTGGCCAGGGCTTGCGCGACGAAATCGTGCCCGTCGCGCGCCGCCGTCAGCGCGACGAACAGATCGCCCGGCGCGATGGTGCGCGTGTCGATCGACACGCCCGTGGCGGCCCAGGGGCCCGTGGCGTTGCCACCGGTGGCGCGGGCGGCCTCGGCCGCCGTCCAAAGCGGCGCGGCGCTCATGGTGTCATCCCGTCGAGGGCAGCCACGGCCACACTGGCCTGTTCGGCATCGTTGAAGGGATAGACGGTATCGCCCACGATCTGCCCGGTTTCATGCCCCTTGCCACAGATCAACAGCGCATCGCCCGGTTGCAGCGCATCGACGCCGCGCAGGATCGCCTCGGCCCGATCGGCCACCTCGATCGCGCTGTCGGCGGCGCGGGTGCCGGCCACGCCCTGCATCACCGCGGCGCGGATGCTGGCGGGGGGTTCGCTGCGGGGGTTGTCATCGGTCACGATCACCAGGTCGGCGTTTTCGCCCGCCGCCTGCCCCATCAGCGGCCGCTTGGCGCGGTCGCGGTCGCCACCGGCGCCGACGATGGCCACCAGCCGGCCCATCACATGCGGGCGCAAGGCGCGCAGCGCGGTTTCGACGGCGTCGGGCGTGTGGGCGTAATCGACGAACACCGCCGCGCCGTTGCCGCGCGTCGCGGCCAGTTGCATCCGGCCCGGCACGGTTTCCAGCTGCGGCAACACGTTGAACACCGCCTCGGGCGCGGCACCCGCGGCAATCGCAAGGCCCGCCGCGATGGCCACGTTTTCGGCCTGGAACCCACCGATCAGCGGCAGGCGCAGCAGATGGACCTCGCCCTGCCAGGCAAAGCGCAGCTGTTGGCCCGTGGCATCAAAGCGCTGCGCCTGCAATTCCAGGTCCATGCCCGGGCTGCGGCCCACGCGAATGACCTGCTGGCCGCGATCCTCGGCGATGCGGGCCATGTCGGGGCCGCGCGCATCGTCCATGTTGATGACCGCCGTGCCATCCTGCGGCAAAACGCGGGCAAAGAGCCCCGCCTTGGCGTCGAAATAGGCCTCGAACGTGTGGTGATAATCCAGGTGATCCTGGGTGAAATTCGTGAACCCGGCGGCGCGCAGATGCACCCCATCCAGCCGCTTTTGATCCAACCCGTGGCTCGAGGCCTCCATCGCGGCATGGGTGATGCCGGCGGCGGCGCATTGTGCCAGCGCGCGATGCAGGGTGATCGGCTCGGGCGTGGTATGGGCCAGCGGCGCGGTATAGGCGCCTTCGATGCCCGTGGTGCCCAGGTTCACCGCCTGCTCGCCCAGCGCGATCCAGATTTGGCGTGTGAAAGTCGACACGGATGTTTTGCCATTGGTACCGGTCACCGCGACCATCGTCGCCGGTTGCGCGCCGAACCACAGCGCAGCAGCCCCGGCCAGCGCGCCGCGCGGATCCTGGGCCACGACCAAGGCCGCATCATGCGCATCGATGACTTCGGCGGCGATGCGCGCGCCCTCGGAATCGGTCAGCACGGCGACCGCGCCCATGCGCAGGGCGTATTGAATGAACTCGGCCCCGTGCACGCGGCTGCCGGGCATGGCGGCGAACAGGTAGCCGTCTTTGACCTCGCGGCTGTCGACGGCCAGGCCGGTGATCTGCACCTCTCGCCCGCCGGCGGCGGTCAGCCCCAGCTGTGCCAGTGTCCGTGTCTGCTGCCCGCCCATGCGCCCCGCCCGAAATCAGTTGGAAGATGTCAGCGTTATATCAGCCAGGCTGCCCGGTTCAATCTCGGGACGCAGGCCCAACAGGGGCGCGATGCGGCGGATCATTTCGGCGGCTACCGGCACGGCTGTCCAGCCGGCGGTACGGCGCGGTTCGTCGCCGCTGGTTTCCACCGGCTCGTCCAGGGTGACGACCAGAACGTATTTCGGATCATGGGCGGGGAACATGCTGGCGAAGGTGGCGATCACCTTGTCCTCGTAATAGCCGCCGCCGCGTTCCCTGGGTTTGTCGGCGGTGCCGGTCTTGCCGCCCACGGCGTAGCCCGGCACCTCGCCAAAGCTGGCGGTGCCTTCGGTCACGACCTTGCGCAGCATCTGCCGGCTGGCGGCCGCCACGTCACGCGACAGGACGCGCGGCCCATATTGCGGACCATCCTGTTTCAGCAATGTGGGCGCCACGTAAGTGCCGCCATTGGCAATCGCGGCATAGCCGGCGGCCAGGTGCAGCGGCGTGCTTGACAGACCATGCCCGTAAGAGATGGTCATGGTGCTCAACTCCGACCAGTTGGGCGGCAACAGCGGCTGGCCACCCGCGGCCTCGACCATTTCCAGCGGCGTCGGTTCGAACATGCCAAGGCTGCGCAGAAACTCTTTCTGACGCTCGACGCCGATCATCTGCGCGATACGCGCGGTGCCGATATTCGACGATTTGACGATCACCTTCGTGGTGCTCAGTTCCGGGCCGTAGTTGCGGAAATCGCGGATGCGATGCTTGCCCCAGCGCAGCGGGCCCTTGGTGTCGATGGTGGTGGACGGGTTGACCAGCCCCAACTCCATCGCCTGCGCGACGGTGAAAATCTTGAAGGTCGAGCCCAGCTCGTACACGCCCTGCACCGCGCGATTGAACAGCGGGCTGTCGCTGGGATTGCCCTCGGTCGGGGGGCGGGGACGGTCGTTGGGGTCGAAATCGGGCAGGCTGACCAAGCTGATTACCTCGCCCGTGTGCACATCCATCAGAACTGCCGCCGCGCCCTTGGCGTTCATCAGGCGCATCCCGCCATACAGAACTTGCTCGGCAGCCGCCTGCACCGACAGATCCAAAGACAGCTCAAGCGGCTGACCGCCGCGCGCGGGGTCGCGCAACAGCTCGTCGAACTGCTTTTCAACACCGGCGACGCCGATCACCTCGGCGGCATGCACGCCCTCGCGGCCGAAACTGGCCCCGCCCAGCACGTGCGCCGCGATCTTGCCGTTGGGATAAAGGCGCATTTCGCGCGGGCCGAACAGCAGACCAGGCTCGCCGATATCATGCACGGCCTGTTTCTGCTCGGGGCTGATTTTCTTTTTGATCCACAGGAACTTGCGCTTGCCGGTGAAATCCTCAAGCAGCGCGTCACGATCCAGGTCAGGGAAGATGCGCGCCAATTCGTCGGCGGCGCGCTCGGGTTCGATCATCTGCGGCGGCTGGGCATAAAGCGAATAGGTTTCCAGGTTGGTGGCCAGTACCCGGCCTTTGCGGTCGACGATATCGGCGCGCTGCGCGATGATCGCCGCGCCGGCCGCGCTGGCGCGCGGTTCGGCCGGTTCGGACGCGGCCAGATGGCCCATGCGCGCCCCCACGACGGAAAAGGCGCAGAAAAACGCCAGCCCCAGCACCAAAAGCCGCCCCTCGGCGCGGCGGCGGGCGCGGTCGCGCATTTCCTCGTGCCGCAGGCGGATGTTTTCACGCTCGATGGCGTCGGGGTTTTCGCCCCTCTGCCGTGCATCCAGGATACGCGCCAGCGGGCGCAGCGGCGTGCGGATCATTCGCTTGCCTCCGTCGCGTTCATGGCCGAGGACACGTCGACCGGGTTGATCACGGGCAAAAGGGTTTCATCGCGCGGGTAAGGCACCGTTTCGACGCGGCCGAATTGCTCGGGCGCAAAGGGCAGCAGGCCCAGCTTGTCGAAATTCAGCGTCGCCAGCTCGCGCAGGCGGTCGGGGCGGTTCAGATAGGCCCATTCGGCGCGCAGCATCGACAGGCGCGCCCGGGCGCTGGCGATGTCGCGCTGCAAGTCCTCGGACTGGGCCAGCGCCTCTTGGGTCTTGTAGTTCTCGTGATAGGCCCAGAACGCCAGGCCGATCACGGCGCAGGCCGTCAGGACGGTCAGAATGGAACGCATGTCAGTGCTCTCCTTTCAACTGCGGCAGGCCCAGGGCCTTGCGGTCGCTTGGCTTGGGCGCGGCATCGGTGCGGATGCCCACGCGCAGCTTGGCGCTGCGGGCGCGCGGGTTCTCGGCCAGCTCGTCGGCATCGGCGCCGATGGCCTTTTTCGTGGGCAGGGTGAATTGCGGCGCGGCCTCTTTCAGCTGGGGCGCATAGCGGTTGGCGCGCCCGCCCCCGCCGGACCGGTCGGTGAAAAACCGCTTCACGATGCGGTCCTCGATGGAATGAAAAGTCACGACCGCCAGCTTGCCACCGGGTTTCAACGCGCGCTCGGCGGCTTCCAGCCCGGCGACCAACTCGCCATATTCGTCGTTCACGGCCACGCGCAGCGCCTGGAAACTGCGGGTCGCCGGATGGGTCTGGCCGGGCTTGGGGCGCGGCAGGCAGCTTTCGACGATCTCGGCCAGCCGCAAGGTCGTGGTGATCGGCGCCTCGGCGCGGGCCCGCACGATGGCGCGGGCGATGCGGCGGCTGGCACGCTCTTCGCCATAGTGAAACAGGATGTCGGCCAGCGTGACCTCGTCTGCGGTGTTCACGATATCCGCGGCGCTTTCGCCCTGCTGGCTCATCCGCATGTCCAGCGGACCGTCTTTCATAAAGGAAAAGCCGCGCTCGGCCTGGTCCAGCTGCATCGAGCTGACGCCGATATCCAGCACCACGCCATCCAGATCTTGGCCATACTCATCAAGACGCGAAAACACGCCCTCGACCATCTGCAGGCGGTCGCCATACGCGTCCGCCCAATCCGCGGCCATCTGAAAGGCCAGCGGGTCGCGATCCACCGCGATCACGCGGTCGGCGCCGGCCGCCAAAAGCGCGCGGGTGTAGCCGCCCGCGCCAAAGGTGCCATCCAGCCAGGTGCCCGACACGGGCGCCACAGCGGCGAGAAGCGGGCGCAGAAGGACGGGAATGTGGGGGGCGTCGGAGGCAGCGGCAGCAGACATCGGCCTACCCCGCCTGCGGCCCGTCAAGCAGCACGAGCGGGTCGAAATCCTCGGGCAGCTCGTCCAGCCAGGCCTCGGTCTTGGCCAGTTCTTCGGTTTCGTATGTCTCGGGCTTCCAGATCTGGAAGGTGTCGCCGGCAGCGATAAAGAACGCCTCGCCCTCGATCCCGATTTTCTGGCGCAGCTTGGCACTCAGAACGATACGGCCGGTTTCATCCACCTTGGCGGGTTCGGATTGCCCGCTGAACAGCCGCTCGAGAATTCGGCGCTCGGTCGAGCCACGGGGAAGTCTGGCGATTTTTTCATCGACCTCTTCGATCGCTTCCATCGTGTAGCATTCCAGGTATTTGCGGCGATGGTCGCCATAGACGATCACGAATTCGGGGTTCAGGCCGTCGGTCCAGTTCGGGTCGCCCGATTCCAGCACACGGCGAAAAGAGGCCGGGATAGACACCCGCCCCTTGCTGTCCACCTTGTGGTGGCTCTCGCCTCTGAACCTGCGAACCACTGTCCCGTGATCCCTCTCTCCCCCTGCTGCAGCAATCGACCCCTTGGAAACGAAACGGCGGATTGAGCTGCTGCCACTGCCCAATCCGCCGCCCTCGTCCCGCTTTGCGGGGTGTCCGACTGCGCGCGCCACCTGGGGGGATGTCTGCTCGCTCGCGCGCCGGATCTCTCGTTTTGATGAAGCGGGTGCCTGTATGAAACCTGACTTGGGAGTTTTCCGGGGTCTTGCTGACCCTCTTTGATCCCGTCCTCATCGTGTAATCATGGATACTGTGGGAATTCGTGGTAATCAACAGGAAATTGAGGATGCAGGCCACATGATCTTGTTTCAGAGCCCCTTGGCAAACAACATGTAGGGTCAGATTTTGGAAAATTTCGACTTCATATGGGGATTACTTCAAAACCGAACACAACATATTGATGCCGATAAGCCAGGCCGCAGCTTCCCACGTTTTCCCGAAAAAAATGGTCGATCCGCTGTTATCACGGGTAATCCCGCCGGAAAATGGCGATAAATAGGCACGACTCAAGGCGATTCACGGCGGCGTGATTCGGGTTTTTTGCCCACGATCCATGATTTCCCATGCTCGGAACCATGCTTTCCCACGGCGCAGCCCCCAGCCCCCAAAACGCCACCGGCGCGAGGGTGCCCCGCGCCAGTGTTTATACATTATAAGTATATAGCGCTCAGGCCATGCCGCCCGCGATCAGCCCGCGTGCCAGCTTGGCATAGGCCTCGGCCACCGGCCCCTGCCCCGTCGCCACGGGCGTACCGCTGTCGCCCGAGACGCGGGTTTCCAGATCGATGGGCAGTTGCGCCATCAGCGGCACACCCATCTTTTCGGCCTCGGCCGCCACGCCGCCATGCCCGAAGATATGCGATTCATGTCCGCATTCGGGGCAGACGAACATCGACATGTTCTCGACCAGGCCCAGGATCGGGGTTTTCAGCGTATGAAACATGTCGATCGCCTTGCGCGCGTCCAACAGCGCCACGTCTTGCGGGGTCGACACGACGATGGCCCCGTCCAGCGCCGCGCGTTGGCACAAGGTCAGCTGCACATCGCCCGTACCCGGCGGCAGGTCGACGATCAAGGCGTCCAGCTCGCCCCATTCGACCTGCCCCAGCATCTGCTGCAGCGCCCCCATCAACATCGGGCCGCGCCAGACAACAGCCTTGTCGGGATCCAGCATCAGGCCGATGGACATCAACGTGACGCCATGTGCCTGCAACGGGATGATCGTCTTGCCATCCGGGCTGGCGGGGCGCTTGTTGACGCCCATCATGCGCGGCTGGCTGGGGCCATAGATATCGGCATCCAGCAGACCCACGCGCCGCCCCTCTTTCGCAAGCGCAACCGCCAGGTTCGACGACACGGTGGATTTGCCCACGCCCCCCTTGCCCGAGGCGACCGCGATCAGCCGCTTGACGCCCGCGGGCTTCATCGGGCCCGCCTGCGGCTTGGGGTGGCCGCCGACCTTCAGGCTGGGCGGCGCCTTTTGCGCGGGCTGGGCCGGGCCATGCGCTGTCAGCGCAACCGAAACGCTGTCGACCCCGCCCAGGCGCGCGATCAATTGCTCGGCCGCCTTGCGCACCGGCTCCATCCCCTGCGCGGTCGTCGCATCAGGCGCCTCGATCACGAATCGCACAGCGCCCTGATCGACGGTGACAGCGCGCACCATGTCGCGCGAAACCAGGTCGCCGCCATCGGGCAGTTGCAGTTTTGCCAATGCATCCAGCACGTCGTCCTTGGTCACAGTCATCGCCGACGCCTCCTTTTCCCGCCATAGGTGGCAGTTTTGCGCGCCATGACAACCCCAGACCGTAACCCCATGCAAACCCTGCCCAATTCACGGGCAAAGCGGCGCGAAAATAGGACAGCAAAGCTTATGCACTTTCTGCATAGCAGCATTGCGCAGGAATGCATTGTGCAGGCGCAGCATTGGATTAAATATCGTCTCAACAGCGGCGCACACGGCGCCATGACAAGATAACCGCAAGGACCATACCAATGGCTTTCGCAACTGACATCCACAGCACGGCCCGCGCCAAGGCGCATTCCGGACTGTTCGCAGACCTGAAAGACCGCGTCGCACGTTACCGCCTGTATCGCAAGACGGTGAACGAGCTGAGCGCACTGAATGGGCGTGAACTGGCCGATCTGGCCATCTGCCGCGCGCAGATCCGCGCGCTTGCCTACGAAATCGCGTATCGCGACCGGGGCTGAAGAATACCGGGTTCAGATGATCCTCTCCTCCTCCCTGGGTCATCTGTGAACTGGCGGCGGCGTCTCTCCTCCTCCCTGACGTCGCCGCACCTTACACCGCCCCGAACCGGGGCACCTGAATACGAGCCCGCCTCTCCTCCTCCCTGGCGGGATCGTTGCAAGGCCGGCGGCATCCTCTCCTCCTCCCTGGATGCCGCCGAGCATCACATCGCCCCGCGCACGGGGCACCGGATACGGGCCGTTCCTCCTCCTCCCTGAACGTCTCGTTGACCAAACGGCGGCACCCTCTCCTCCTCCCTGGGTGCCGCCGTTTCTTTTTCCGCCCCACGCCTGCCCCGTTGCAGTCGCAGGATTTTCCGGCAATCCTGCCGTGAAAAAGCACAAGGGGGCTGGGCATCATGGCACCGGGCGACGGCGCAACGGGCGGAACACGATCAGACCGGATTGGCATCATTCTGGCCGAATACAACGCCCTTCGGGCCGAGCTGATGTATTTCATCGCCCAGCAGCGGCGCAAAATGGCCCTTTTGACCACAGCGGCCGTGGGCCAGATCGGCTTTCTGTCGCTGTCCGAAAGCATTCTGTCCGAGACAGCATCCCTGCCGCCGACGGTGCTGGTGGCGCTGTACCTATTCGTTTTTCCGACCGTGATATTCCTGATCTTCGCCGCTGCGCTGGAAAACACGGTGCGGATCATCGCGGTGGCCGATTACATTCACAAGGGCATCAAACCGCAATTGATCCAAGCGATGGGCGAGGACGGGTTCTTTGAATGGGAAGAGCACAAGGGCCAATCCCTACGGCTGTCACCGGCGCTGACCTTGTTCATGGATCTCAGCAAATGGTTCGTGTTCGCCGGCGGGATCGTGTTGTCGTATTGCCTGGCGCTTTGGGTGGCCTTCAATGCCGATATCACGCCCTATCCCCAGATGATGTTCATCGGCGGGGCGGCGTTGTGCATGGTCTATCTTGTGGTCTGTGTCCTGTCGGGCCTGCGCTTCAACGAAGCGGCGGGGGAAACGACCTATGCCCCGGACTAAGCGCCAAGCCCCCGCGCTGCCCTTTGTGCAGATCATTCTGGCGTGGCTGATCCTCGCATTTTGGGGCGTTCTGGCGCGCGAGGTCGCAACGCCGCTGCCGATCCTGCTGTTTTTCGTCTGTGTCGGTGGCCTTGTGACCTGCGTGATCTTTCTGAAATCCCCGATAACATGGACCGTCACCTCGTTCTGGGTGGCGCTGGTGCTGGTCATCGACCTGTTGCTGCTGTTCGCGGCATTCCAGATCCTTCCATTCGCCATTACCATCGCCCTGCATTACGTCGGCCCGGTTCTGGTGGTGCTTTTGGCGCCCGTTTTTCTGGGCGAACGGGTCGGATTCTCGGCATTGGTGGCGGCGCTGACGGGGTTCGCGGCGGCGGCCGCGCTGGTCGGGGTCGAGATGGGTTTTGCCCTGCCCCGCGATCCCGCCGGGATAAAGACGCTGACCGGGCTGGGGCTGGCGCTGCTAAGCGCGGTGACGCTTGCCGCGAATATCATGCTCCAAAGGCTCAACATGCGCGCCGGGGCACGCGCGGCGGGCATGGTGTTTCAGTATAACCTTTACATGACCATTATATCGGCCCTGCTGATCCCGTTCTGGATTGGTGCCTTTTCGGGCGGCGACCCCACCTATTTCCATATCCCGGCACGCACCGCCCTGATGCTGGTGGCGGCGGGCGCGGCCACCCAGGGCGCGGCCATGCTGCTGTTCAACAGCGCGGCGCGCGCGCTGGACAGCCAGACGATCGCGCGGATGTCGTTTCTTGAGGTTGCGTTCGTCGCGATGCTGGGCGCGGTGCTTTACAATGAAAGACTGGGCGCCGAGCAATGGGCCTGTATCGCGCTGATCGTCGCCATGTCGATCGCCGCGAAATCCAGTTTCGACAAACGCCGCGCGCCCTAAAAGGGGATGTCGTCGGCGGCCATCACGAACTTGGCCACCACCTTTTTCACGCCCGCCTTTTCGAACGCGATTTCCAGCTTGTCGCCCTCGATCGCCTCGATCCGGCCATAGCCGAATTTCTGGTGGAACACGCGCTCGCCCACCGTATGGGCGCTGACCGCCTGGCTGTCGATCACCGCGTGGCGGGTTTCGCTTGGCTGGCTGACAGGGCGCTGGTCGCGCCGCGATTGCAACCGCCGCCAGCCTGGCGAGTTATAGACATTCGCCTCGGCCGCGCGATCCATGATGCCCGCGCCACCCATGCCGGCTGCACCATAACCGCCGCCGTAAAGGCCCGGGGGCGTCAGAACCTCGACATGCTCTTCGGGCAGTTCGTCGATGAACCGGCTGGGCATCTGGCTTTGCCATTGGCCGAACACGCGCCGGTTCGAGGCAAAGGAAATCGTGCACAGCTCTTCGGCGCGCGTGATGCCGACATAGGCGAGGCGGCGTTCTTCCTCGACCCCCTTCAACCCGCTTTCATCCATGCTGCGTTGGCTGGGGAACAGCCCATCCTCCCAGCCCGGCAGGAAGACGGCGGGAAATTCCAGCCCCTTGGCCGCGTGCAGCGTCATGATCGACACCTTTTGCCCGCCATCGTCGGAGTCGTTGTCCATCACCAGGCTGACATGTTCCAGGAACCCTTGCAGGTTCTCGAACTCTTCCAGGTGGTTCACCAGTTCCTTCAGGTTTTCCAACCGCCCCGGCGCCTCGGGCGTCTTGTCGTTCTGCCACATCTCGGTATAGCCGGATTCGTCCAGGATGATGCCCGCCAGCTCGGTATGGTCCACGTCCTTGTCGCCCGCCATCCGGCCCCAGCGATCCAGGTTTTCCACCAGGAACGACAGCTGCGCCGCGCCCTTGCCGGTCAGGCGGCGTTCGGCAACGGCGATGCGCGCGCCCTCGACCAGGTTGACGCCATGTTCGCGCGCGGTGCGCTGGATAGTCTGCTGCGCCTTGTCGCCCAGGCCGCGTTTCGGCGTGTTGACGATGCGCTCGAACGCCAGGTCGTCCTCGGGGCTGATGACCACGCGGAAATAGGCCATCGCATCGCGAATCTCCATCCGCTCGTAGAAGCGCGGCCCGCCGATCACGCGATAGGGCAGACCGATGGTCAGGAACCGATCCTCGAAGGCGCGCATCTGGTGCGAGGCGCGCACCAGGATGGCGATCTCGTCCAGGCCAAAGGGCCGCATGCCGCGCGTGCCGCCCTGCATCGCCTCGATCTCTTCCCCGATCCAGCGGGCCTCTTCCTCGCCGTCCCAATGGCCGATCAGGCGCAGCTTTTCGCCCTCTTGCGCGTCGGTCCACAGCTCTTTGCCCAGTCGGCCCTGGTTGCCCCGGATCACGCCCGAGGCCGCGGCCAGGATATGCGGGGTCGAGCGATAATTCTGTTCCAGCCGCACCACCTTGGCGCCCGGGAAATCCTTTTCGAAGCGCAGGATGTTGCCCACCTCGGCCCCGCGCCAGCCATAGATGGACTGGTCGTCGTCGCCCACGCAGCAAATGTTGCGATGCCCGCCCGCCAGCAGGCGCAGCCACATGTATTGCGCCACGTTGGTATCCTGGTATTCGTCCACCAGGATATAGCGGAACCAGCGGCGATACTGTTCCAGCACGTCGTCATGGGTCTGAAAGATCGTGACCATGTGCAGCAGCAGATCGCCGAAATCCACGGCGTTCAGCTCTTTCAGCCGCGCCTGGTATTGCGCATAGAGCTCTACGCCCCGGTCGTTATAGGCGCCTGCCTCGCTTGCCGGCACCTTGTCGGGCATCCAGCAGCGGTTTTTCCACTGGTCGATGATGCCCAGCAGCATCCGCGCGGGCCACCGCTTGTCGTCGATATTGGCGGCCTGCACCAACTGCTTCAAAAGGCGCAGCTGGTCGTCGGTATCGAGGATCGTGAAATTCGTCTTCAGCCCCACCAGTTCCGCATGGCGGCGCAGCAGCTTGACGCAGATCGAATGGAACGTGCCCAGCCACGGCATCCCCTCGACCTGCTGGCCCAGCAGGCGGCCCACGCGGTCCTTCATCTCGCGCGCGGCCTTGTTGGTGAAGGTCACCGACAAGATCTCGTTCGGGCGCGCGCGGCCGGTGTTCAGCAGGTGCACGATGCGCGTGGTCAGCGCCTTGGTCTTGCCGGTGCCCGCCCCCGCCAGCATCAGGACAGGGCCATCCAGCGCCTCGACCGCCTCGCGCTGCGCGGGGTTCAACTCGTCCAGGTAAGGCGCCCCGCGCGCAGCCATCGCCCGCGCCGACAGCGATGCCCCTTCGAACGCATCCATTTCGTCAAAACTGCTCATGCCCTGACAATAGCGCGGCGCGCATCCGAATTAAAGATATGTTCAGCAATTGTTCTGCTTCCTCTCTCCAAAAATATCCCGGGGGTGAGGGCCGGTTCGCGCCAAGGGCGCGATCGCCCGTCCAGTGGACGGGACAAGGCCCGAACGGGCGGAGCCCTAAAGGGGCAGCGCCCCTCGCCCCGACATCTGCCAATTGCGAATCCCCTGCCTGATGCCCCCGCCTCTTTCGGGCAGCGGGGTGGGTGGGCGGGCGCTGTCCGAAAGAGGCGGCTAGACAAACCGCGCGCCCGCCCGCCAAATACGGCGCATGGACCTGCATCAGACTTATCCCGGCCTCGACGATCTGAAACGCCGCGCCAAGGCGCGGCTGCCGCATTTCGTGTGGGAATACCTCGACAGCGCGACGGGCGCCGAGGCGACCAAGCACCGCAACCGCACCAAGCTGGACGAGATCCTTTTCCATCCCTCGATCCTGCATGGCCCGCTGGAACCCGACCTGACCACCCGCCTTATGGGGCAGGAGTGGTCCCTGCCCTTCGGCGTGGCGCCCGTGGGCATGTCGGGCCTGATCTGGCCCGAGGCGGAAATCCTGCTGGCGCGCAACGCGGCGCGGGCGAACATTCCTTATTGCCTGTCCACCGTCGCCTGCAAAACGCCCGAGGATGTGGGCCGCCACACGCAGGGGCGCGGCTGGTTCCAGCTGTATCCGCCGAAAGACCCCGAGATTCGCCGCGACATGGTGAAACGCGCGGGCGATGCGGGTTTCGACACGCTGGTTCTGACGGTCGATCTGCCCGCGCCCTCGCGGCGCGAACGGCAGACGCGCTCGGGCATCACCCAGCCGCCCCGCCTGACCCCGCGCCTGCTGGCGCAGATCGCGCAGCGGCCCTCCTGGGCGATGGCCACGGCGATGAATGGCCGTCCGCGCATGCCGACCATCGCCAAATACGCCCCCGACACGCCCGGCATGTCGCCGACCGAGCATATCGGCTATATCCTGCGCACCTCGCCCGACTGGGATTACCTGCGTTGGCTGCGCGACAACTGGAAGGGCAATTTCGTCGTCAAGGGCGTGCTGACGCCAGACGCGGCCGGCCGGCTTGAGGCTGAGGGCGTCGATGCGGTTTGGGTGTCGAACCACGCGGGCCGGCAGTTGGATGCGGCGCTGTCGACGATCGAGGTGCTGCCGGCGATCCGCAAGGCCACCAAGCTGCCGCTGATCTTCGACAGCGGCACGGGCGGCGGTCTGGACGTGATGCGCGCGCTGGCCTTGGGGGCCGACATGGTGATGATGGGCCGGGCCTGGCATTATGCGCTGGGTGCGCTGGGGCGCGCCGGTCCGCGCCACCTGACCGAGATGTTCGAGCGTGACCTGATCGCGAATATGGGGCAGATCGGGGCCGCGCGCCTGTCGGACCTGCCCGACTGCCTGATCCGCGACTGACGCGACATGCTGCCCTCTTCGCGCGGGGCGCAGCCCGTGAAATGTTGCAAGAATCTTTCTCGCCCGCCAGCGCCACCCTTGCGCTGCGGCGCGGCATGACGCTAGCAATGATGCACAGACCGCCGCGCACGCCGGCCAAAAAGGATCTTGCCCATGACCGAGTTCAAGAAAATCCTCGTCGCCAACCGCGGTGAAATCGCGATCCGCATCATGCGCGCGGCGAACGAGATGGGCAAACGCACCGTTGCCGTCTTCGCCGAAGAGGACAAGCTGGGCCTGCACCGCTTCAAGGCGGACGAGGCCTATCGCATCGGCGAGGGGCTGGGCCCGGTCGCGGCGTACCTATCGATCGACGAGATAATCCGCGTGGCCAAGGAATCGGGCGCCGATGCGATCCACCCGGGCTATGGCCTGCTGTCGGAAAACCCCGATTTCGTGGATGCCTGCGTGGCAAACGGCATCACCTTCATCGGCCCGCGCGCCGAAACCATGCGCGCGCTTGGCGACAAGGCCAGCGCCCGCAAGGTCGCGATCGAGGCAGGCGTGCCGGTGATCCCCGCGACCGAGGTGCTGGGCGACGATTTCGACGCTATCGCCAAGGAAGCCGACGAAATCGGCTATCCGCTGATGCTCAAGGCCAGCTGGGGCGGCGGCGGGCGCGGGATGCGACCGATCACCGATCCGAAAGATCTGAAAGACAAGGTGCTGGAAGGCCGGCGCGAGGCCGAGGCCGCCTTCGG
>JAASTF010000182.1 GCA_021767525.1 Paracoccaceae bacterium | reverse complement strand
TCTGGTGATGAAATTCGGCGGCACATCCGTCGCCACGCTGGACCGCATCAAACGCGCCGCCAAGCGCGTGGGCGTCGAGGTGTCCAAGGGCTATGACGTGATCGTCATCGTTTCGGCAATGGCGGGCGAAACGAACAAGCTGGTGGGCTATGTGGGCGAAACCTCGCCGCTTTACGATGCGCGCGAATACGATGCCATCGTCAGCTCGGGCGAGAACGTGACCGCCGGGCTGATGGCGCTGACGCTACAGGAGATGGACGTGCCCGCGCGCAGCTGGCAGGGCTGGCAGGTGCCGGTCAAAACCAACAGCGCCCATTCTGCCGCCCGGATCGAGGAAATCCCGACCGACAACCTGATGGCCAAGTTCGGCGAAGGCATGCGCGTGGCTGTCGTGGTGGGCTTTCAGGGCGTTTCCCCCGAGGGCCGGATCACCACGTTGGGCCGCGGCGGATCGGACACCACGGCGGTGGCCTTTGCCGCCGCCTTTGGCGCGGAACGCTGCGACATCTACACCGATGTGGACGGCGTCTATACCACCGATCCGCGCGTCAGCGACAAGGCGCGCAAGCTGGACAAGATCGCGTTCGAGGAAATGCTGGAGCTGGCCAGCCTGGGCGCCAAGGTTCTGCAGACCCGCTCGGTCGAGCTGGCGATGCGCTATAACGTCAAACTGCGCGTTCTCAGCAGTTTCGAGGAACAATCCGACGAGGCGGGCACGCTCGTCTGCGATGAGGAGGAAGTGATGGAAAACCGCCCCGTATCTGGCATCGCCTACAGCCGCGACGAGGCCAAGATGACCCTGGTCAGCGTCGCTGACCGCCCCGGCATCGCCGCCGCCATCTTTGGCCCGCTGGCCGAGGCCGGCGTGAATGTCGACATGATCATCCAGAACATCGCCGAAGAGGGCCGCACGGACATGACGTTCTCGTGCCCCGTCGACCAGGTGAAACGCGCCGACAAGGCGCTGAGCGACGCCAAGGCGCGCGGCGAAATCAATTACCACGACCTGGTGGCGGATACCGATGTGGCCAAGGTCAGCGCCGTGGGCATCGGGATGCGCAGCCAGTCGGGCGTCGCGGCCAAGATGTTCCAGACGCTGCGCGACGAAGGCATCAACATCAAGGTCATCGCCACCTCGGAAATCAAGATCTCGGTGCTGATCGACCGCAAGTACATGGAACTGGCGGTCCAGGCGCTGCACGACGCGTTCGAGCTGGAAAAAACCTGATCACACCCCGCCCGGCCGCGCCAGGGCCAGGTGCACGCCCGCGCCGGTCATCGCGGCCAGGGCGGCCATGACCACGACCGGCCCGGGGCCCAGCGCCTGGCGGGCGTCCAGCAGCAGCCGCTCTAACGCGGCGCCACGGCCCGTGGGCGTCGCGCCCGGCTCAAGCGTCAGAATAGCGGCGATCACCAGCGCACCGATCGCCAAATAGGCGCCGGCGAACAGGACATGGGTGGCGCTGCCGCGCGGGGGCATCGGTATCGGCATCGTCTGTCTCCTAGGCAAAGCACCCTGCCGAACAGGCGCGGCAACAGGATGGCGACAATCGGGCCTTCGCACGCCCGCGCGCCGCAACCCGCCGAATTGCGCGGAACACGGGCAAAGCCGCGCCGGCGCACAACCCACCCCCCAAGATTTCCTTTCAAATTCAGGCCGCCCTGTGATCTAAGAGGGCGGGCCGCATTGAACGGCCAGAACCTTGAGGGACAGCGGCACGAATGCCCGAAACGACGGAAAGCGAAAGCCGCAAACTGCTGCGCCGGTTGCGCGACACCATGGCCGAAGAGGCCGAGGGGCAGGAACGGCTGGACAAGATCACCCATCTGATCGCCGATTCGATGGGCACCGAGGTGTGCTCGATCTACCTGTTCCGCGACGAAGAGACGCTGGAACTCTGCGCCACCGAAGGCCTGAAGCCCGAGGCCGTCCACCAAACCCGGATGCGCCTGGGCGAGGGCCTCGTGGGCCGCGTGGCGCGCACCGGCAAGATCATCAACTCGGCCGACGCCCCAAAGGAAAAGGGGTTCCGCTACATGCCGGAAACGGGCGAGGAAATCTATTCCTCGTTCCTGGGCATCCCGGTGCAGCGGCTGGGCGAAAAGCTGGGCGTTCTGGTCGTGCAGTCGAAAGAGGCGCGGCAGTTCTCCTCAGACGAGGTTTACGCGCTGGAAGTGGTCGCAATGGTGCTGGCCGAAATGACCGAGCTGGGCGCCTTTGTTGGCGAAGGCGCGGCGCTGAAGGCGCGCCACCAGCAGCCGGTGATGTTTCGCGGCACGACGGGCCAGGAAGGCGCGGCGCAGGGCCATGTCTGGCTGCACGAGCCGCGCGTGGTGGTCACCAACCCGGTGGCCGAAGACCCCGAAAAGGAACTGGCCCGCCTGCGCGACGCGGTCGATCAGCTGCGCGTGCGCGTCGATGAAATGCTGGCAGGTGCGGCCAGCGGCGACAAGGAACAGATGGAGGTGCTGGAGGCCTACCGGATGTTCGCCAATTCCAAGGGTTGGCTGCGCCGGATGGAAGAGGATATCGCCCGCGGCCTGTCGGCCGAGGCCGCGGTGGAAAAGGAACAATCCACCGCCCGCGCCCGCATGTCCGAAGTGACGGACCAATACCTGCGTGGCCGCCTGCACGACCTTGATGACCTGTCGAACCGCCTGCTGCGCATCCTGACCGGCCAGGGCGCCAAGACCGGCGCCGAAATGCCGCCCGACCCGATCCTGATCGCCCGCAATATCGGCCCGGCGGAATTGCTGGACTACGGCCGCAGCCTGAAAGGCATCGTGCTCGAGGAAGGCTCGGTCGGCAGCCACGCGGCCATCGTGGCGCGCGCGCTGGCGATTCCGCTGGTCATTCACGCCGACCGCATTACCACCGAGGCGCTGAACGGCGATCACATCATGGTCGATGGCGATCAGGCGGTGGTGCATCTGCGCCCCGACGAAACCGTGGTCGCGGCCTTTCGCGACAAGATCGCGATGCAGGCCAAGGCGCAGGAACGCTATGCCTCGATCCGCGACAAGCCGGCGACGACGCTTTGCGGCAAGACCATCGGCTTGCACATGAACGCCGGCCTGATGGCCGACCTGCCCAGCCTCGAAGGATCGGGCGCCGAGGGCGTGGGCCTGTTCCGCACCGAGCTGCAATTCCTGGTCCGCAACCAGATGCCCCGCCGCAGCGAGCTGGCCGCGCTTTATTCGCGGGTGCTGGATGCCGCGCAGGGCAAGCGCGTGGTGTTTCGCACGCTCGATATCGGGTCGGACAAGGTGCTGCCCTACATGAAACCCAATGACGAGCCGAACCCCGCCCTGGGCTGGCGCGCGATCCGGGTGGGGCTGGACAAGCCCGGCGTGCTGCGGATGCAGCTGCAGGCGCTGTTGCGCGCACACAAGGGGCGGCCGATGTCGATCATGTTCCCCTTCATCGCGCAATACGAGGAATTCACCGCCGCCCGCGCCGAGATGGACAAGGCATTGGAGCGCGAACGCATCCTGGGCCACGCCATCCCCGAAAAGATCCAGGTCGGCGCGATGCTGGAAACACCCAGCCTGGCCTTTGCCCCCGACAAGTTCTTTGAAATGGTCGATTTCCTGTCGGTGGGCGGGAACGACCTGAAACAGTTCTTCTTTGCCGCCGACCGCGAAAACGAACGCGTGCGCCGCCGCTATGACACGCTGAACGTGTCGTTCCTGACCTTCCTGGAACAGATCGTCGCGCGCTGTGCCGCGTCGAACACCGCGCTCAGTTTCTGTGGCGAGGATGCCGGCCGCCCGATCGAGGCCGCCTGCCTTGCCGCCATCGGGATGCAGACGCTTTCAATGCGCCCGGCCTCGATCGGGCCGGTCAAGAACCTGCTGCGGCGCACCGATCTGGATGCGCTGCGCGGCGTGATCCACGATGCGCGCGACCGGGGCGAAATGTCGGTGCGCGCCTCGGTGATGGAGCATCTGCGCAACGGCGGCTGATCGTCCGCGCCCCGTCAATTCAGCCGAACGGGCATCGCCAGCGGCCCGCGAAACGCCCAGCCGCCAAAGGGCGCCTCGCCCGCCAGCGCCATGTTGGGGTAGCGGTCGAACAGCATCGGCAGCGCCACCTCGGCGATCAGGCAGCGCGACGCCCAGGCGCCCGCGCAGAAATGCGGCCCCGCGCCGAACGAAATCGCCGGCCCGCTGTCCTGGGTCGGGTCGAACACGTCGGGCCGGGCGAACACCTCTTCGTCGCGGTTGCCCGAGCCGAACATGAAAAACAGCCGGTCGCCCTCGTTCAAGGTGATCCCGTCCACCTCATGGTCGCGGGCGATCCGGCGCGGCGACATGCCGATGGGGCTGATCCAGCGGGCATATTCCTCGAACACCTGGGTCCAGGTGATGTCGCCGGCCTGCACCGCCTCCAGCCACTCGGGATGCGTCATCAGCGCCCAGGCCGCGCCCGCAATGGCGTCGCGCGGCTCGTTCTGCCCGCCCGAGATGGCCAGTTTCACGTTGGCCCGCATCTGCGCCTCGTCCATACCCGCCTGCATCTGGACCGAGATCAGCGACTGGTCGGGCGCATCGCGCAGCACCGCCATCCGCTCGGTGATGTGCCGGTCGATCGACGCGGTGCAATCGTGGCAGCGCGCCTCGACCTCCGGATCGCCCGCGTAATTGGCGCAACCGTCGATCATGCCCTGGCTGACCCGGTCCATTTCCTGCCAGGCCATGTTGGTCAGGCCCGTCATCGCCTTCAGCGCCTCGGCGCTGACCTGCATGGCGTACTCCTTGACCAGGTCGGCGCCCTCGCGCCCCTCCAGCGCGTTTAACGCGCGCGCGGCACCTTCCTGGAACTGTGCCTTCCACACGTTCTTGACCGTCTTGGGCGAGATCGTGGGAAAGATCGCCCGCCGCTCGGCCATGTGGTCGTCGCCATCCTTGCGCATCATGTTTTCGCCCATCAGCACCGTCATCAGCCCGTCGGGCTGGTGCGAGCTGAACACGTCGATCTTCTTTTCATTCTCGAAAATCGCATCGCGGCGGGTGATCAGCGTGGCGCCCAGCTGCGGCACATAGGCAATGGGCGCCTCGGCGCGCATCCGTTTCAGATCCGGGTAGGGATCGTGCCAAAAGGCGGTCGGGTCGATATCGAATACCGGGGCTGTAGACATTGCGGCTCCTCCTGCGCGCGCAGTCTGCGCAAACGCGGAACGGGCGGCAAGGGGTTACATCCGGTTCAGGCGCGGGCGCACGCGGGTGCGCAGATCCTCCAGCAGTTCGGCATGGGGGCGGTCGGCCTCGATCGCCAGGCGGCGCAGACGGAAATGCACATGGGCCATTTCCTGGTAATAGCTGGTATAGGCGTAATTCGTGGCAGCACCGGCCACCGCGCCCAGAACCGGCACGGTTTGCGCCGCCAGCTTCTGGCCCAGCACCGTGGCCAGCCGCGGCGCCACCTTGGCGATCAACCCGTTCAGCGTGGCCCCCGTCAGAGTCAGGCGCGCCCCGATAAAGGCCAGGTCGCTGCCGTCATCCTCGTCCAACGGGCCGGCGCTGGCCAGCACGCGGATGCAATCGAACTGCACGTTTTCGGCCGCCGGATCGAACCCGTGCTCGGCCGCCACGCCCTGGATCGCGCGCAACAGCACCGTGGTGGTCACCGGCAATTCGGCCAGGGCCGAGGGCAAGCCGCCGAACCCGCCCGCCGCGCCCATGGTGGTGGTGACGGCGGTGTTCAGCCAGCCAGGCTGGTCCGCCACAACCCCGCGCGAGCTCTGCGCCGCGCGCATCGCGGCCGCAAGCGCCCGTTCGGTCGCGCCGTCCAGGTTGTCACGCACACCCTTGGGCAGCCGGTCCAGCAGGTTCTCCGCCTGTCCGCCGATCAGGTTCAGCACCTGCATCCCAACGCCCCCCGCCCCGCGATAGCGACGCGCCAGCGCGGTCATCTCGGCATCCAGGTCGATGGGCGTCAGTTCGGTGGTGTCGATATCCATGCGGGCATCCTTGCTTCTCTCCTTATAGATTGGCAAGCAGGGGCCCCGGTTCAAGCCGCCCGTGTCACGCGGCCCGTCACACCCTCCCACGCCCCGGGCGTCAGCGCGCGGCCCAGAACGCGGTCGGGGTTGGTGGGCGGCGGCATCTCGACCCCGCCCAGCCGGACAAAACCAAAGCGCGCGTAATAGGGCGCATCGCCCACCAGCATCACCCGATCCCAGCCCAGGTCGGCGGCGCGGCCCAGGCTGTCGCGGATCAGCGCCCCGCCCAACCCCTCGCCCTGCCGGGTCGGGTGCACGGCAACGGGGCCCAGCAACAGCGCCCGCTTGTCCCCCACCATCACCGGCCAGAACCGGATCGCACCCGCCAATATGCCATCGCCGTCGCGCGCCACCAGCGACAGCTCGGGCACCGGCGGCACGCCATCGCGCAGCCTATAGCTCGACAGCGCCTCGCGCCCGGGCGCAAAGCACAGGTCATACAGCGCCTCGACCTCCCACCAGTCGCTCTCTTGTTCCTGCGCAAGGTTCAACACCGCGCCCAAC
>JAASTF010000181.1 GCA_021767525.1 Paracoccaceae bacterium | reverse complement strand
ATGTCATAGGCCAGCCGCGACAGCGACAGCGCGCGGGTGTAATCGCCCTCGTCGGGCAGGATGTCGGGGATCACCGCCTGAAAGGTCGGTGTGAAGGTGGCCGAGGCCGCCTGCAATACGAAGATCAGCACATAGACCTGCCAGATCTCGGTGACGAAAGGCAGGCACAGCGCCACCGCCCCGCGCAGGATATCGGCCCCGATCAGCACCGCCTTGCGCGGCAGTTGCGCCACCACGGCATGGGCCAGCGGCGACAGCCCCACATAGGCCACCATCTTGATCGCATAGGCCGTGCCCAGAACCACGCCCGCATCCACGCCGGCCAGATCAAAGGCCAACAGCCCCAGCGCCACGGTCATCAGCCCGGTGCCCAGCAGCGCCACGATCTGCGCGCCGAACAGGCGGGCAAAATCGCGATTGGCCAGGATGTGCAGCATCGGTTTGCCCCTTTCGCGGGTCTGGACCCTTGCCCGCCCCAACCTACCTGATTCCGCATCAGGGCACAGACCCTGCGCAAGATCACACAACCAAAAGCCCGCGCGCAGTTTATCTTGCCCTGTATTCCAACGGAGGAGCCGTGAAATGAGCACTACGAAACTGACCCGCCGCACCGTTTTGGCCTCGGCCGCCGCGATGCCGCTGGCCGCCGCCGCAGGCAGCCCCGTTCTGGCCGCCGCCGAAATGATGGGCGCCACCCTGCCCAAGTTCAAGCGCATCAAGCTGGGCGGGTTCGAGGTGACGACCCTGCTGGCCGGCACCCGCACCGTGCCCGACCCGCAAACCATCTTCGGCATGAACGCCAGCGAAGAAGAGTTCGCCGAGGCCAGCGCCGCCAACATGATCCCCACCGACAAGGCGCAATTCTTTTTCACGCCGACCGTGGTCAACACCGGGTCCGAGCTGATCCTGTTCGACACCGGCCTGAGCGGCCCGGGCACCACCGCCGCGCTTGAGGCGGCCGGCTACAGCGCCGACCAGATCGACAAGGTTGTCATCACCCACATGCATGGCGACCATATCGGCGGGCTGATGACCGAAGGCAGCCCGACTTTCGGCAATGCCGCCTACATGACCGGCGCGGTCGAGTTCGACGCCTGGTCGGGCATGGACAACGAAGGCTTCAACACCAAGGTCCGCCCGCTGGCTGAACAGATGACCATGCTGGACGATGGCGGCAGCGTGGCCTCGGGCATCACGGCGATGGCCGCCTTTGGGCATACGCCGGGCCACATGGCCTATATGCTGGAAAGCGATGGCAGCCAGTTGGTGATCGCGGCGGATTTCGCCAACCACTATGTCTGGTCGCTGGGCTATCCCGATTGGGAGGTGCGGTTCGACATGGACAAATCCGCCGCCGCCGCCACCCGTCGCCGCCTGCTGGACATGATGGCCGCCGACAAGCTGCCCTTCATCGGCTATCACATGCCCTTCCCGGCGATCGGTTTCGTGCGCCCGCGCGACAGCGGGTTCGAGTACGAGGCCGCCAGCTATCAGTTCGTGATGGACTAAGCGCCGCGCCGACCTGTGCAAAAGGCCGCCCAAATCGGGCGGCCTTTTCGTGTCTTGGCATTCCAGCCCGCGACCTGTCAGAACGACATCAGGCTTGGCCCCTCAGTGCCGCTCGCGGCCGTCGCGACGGGGGTGGTTGGCCCGCCGCCCGCGCCGGCGGGCGGATCGGTGTCGACCACGCCAAGCCCGATCGAGAAATCGACCCCGCTGGTGTTGAAGTTATAGCCCATATCAAGCCCCAGATAGACATCGTCATCCAGGTAGGCGATGCCGACCGTGGGGCGCACGCGCTGGCTGTTGAACACGTAATCCAGCCCCAGCGCGCCAGCGGCCTTTTCCGGTTCATCGGTCGAGAAGATGCGCAAGCCCACCGAAACCTCGCCGCCGAAGATATAGTTGAAGCCAAAGCCGACACTGGGATCGGCCGCCGCAGGCAAGGGCGCCATCGCGATACAAGCCGCAAAAAGAACGGAACGAACAGACGGTTTTTCCATGGTGATAATCCTGTAAAAACTGTGGTTTGAATGCGGTTTTCTTACACCAAATGCAGCAGATTAGCAAAAAATACTATCACATCGGCCCCGCGCCTGGGTCAGCGCGCCGCGGCCAACCCCGCGTGACACGGGCAATCGACCACGTGATCGTTGACCAGGCCCGCAGCCTGCATAAAGGCATAGGCGGTCGTCGGGCCCACGAAACGAAAACCGCGTTTCTTCAAATCTTTCGAAAGTCTGACCGATAATTCGGTCTGCGCGGGCACCTCGGCCAGACTGCGCCGATGCGGCTGAAGCGGCGCACCATCGACGAAATCCCACAGGTAGGCGGCAAAGCCCTGCGCCTCTTCGACAGCGATCCAGGCGCGGGCATTGGCCAGCGTGGCGACGATCTTGCCCCGGTGGCGCACGATGCCCGGATCGGCCAGCAGGCGGGCGATCTGCGGCTCGTCCCACCGTGCCAGAACGTAAGGGTCAAACCCTTGAAATGCTGTGCGAAATCCCTGCCGTTTCTTCAGGATGGTCAGCCAATTCAACCCCGCTTGGAACGTCTCGAGCACCAGCGCCTCGAACAGCGCGCGTCCCTCGCGCAGGGGCACGCCCCACTCGGTATCATGATAGGCGATGTAAAGCGGGTCATCCGTCACCCAGCCGCATCTTTCCATCGCGCCACGCCTTGTTAACCAAACATCCTCAAATGCGAACAAAATGTGAATCTTTACCGGCTGTCAACATCCGTGGCGCCAATCTGCCCGGCGTGGAGTGAACCAAGGAGACGATCATGCCGCGTGGGGTGAACAACAGATGGGCCGATCTGCCGCCGGGAGCGGACAATCCGCTGGACCTGGCCGTGCAGGCCCGCGACCGCGAGACCGTTCAGATGGTGGCCGATGCGCTGCGCCACCGCGAGGTGTTGCTGGGCTTTCAACCGGTTGTCGCCTCGGCCAACCCGTCGCGCGTCGCCTTTTACGAGGGATTGGTGCGGGTGCTCGACGCCACCGGCCGGACGATTCCCGCACGCGATTTCATCGGTGCCGTCGAAGAAACCGAAACCGGCCGAATCCTGGATTGCGTCTCGTTAGAGCTGGGCCTACGCACGCTGGCGCGGGTGCCGGGTCTGCGGCTGTCGATCAACATGTCGGCACGGTCGATCGGCTATTCGCGCTGGATCAAGACATTGCGCCGCGGCATCCGCCGAGATCCGACCGTGGCCGAACGGCTGATCCTGGAAATCACCGAACGTTCAGCGATGACGGTGCCCGAGCTGGTGGTTACCTTCATGTCCGACCTGCAACGCAAGGGCATCACCTTCGCGCTGGATGATTTCGGCGCGGGCTATACCTCGTTCCGCTATCTGCGCGATTTCTATTTCGATATCCTGAAGATCGACGGCCAGTTCACGCGCGGCATCACGCAGAACGCCGACAACCAGGTTCTGGTCAAGGCCCTGGTGGCCATCGGCCAGCAATTCGACATGTTCACCGTCGCTGAAAGCGTGGAAAACCAGGCCGACGCGCATTGGCTGGCGCAGGCCGGTGTCGATTGCCAGCAGGGTTATTTCCACGGCGCGCCGACGGTAACCCCGGATTGGGAAAGGTCAGACGCGCGCGCAGCCGGGTGACGCGACACTCGCGCAGCGGTTGCCGCAACGCGGCACTTCCTCTATGACGCTTGGGCAATGGGGGCGGCTGCCCCGCCCAGCAATTGGTGGAGGATACCATGACCAATGTCGTAATCGCATCCGCGGCGCGCACCGCTGTCGGCTCGTTCTCGGGCGCATTCGCCAACACGCCCGCTCATGATCTGGGCGCCGCCGTGCTCGAAGCGATCGTCGCGCGCGCCGGCATCGACAAATCCGAGGTGTCGGAAACCATCCTGGGCCAGGTGCTGACCGCCGCCCAAGGCCAGAACCCCGCCCGCCAGGCGCATGTGAACGCCGGCCTGCCGATCGAAAGCGCGGCCTGGGGCATCAACCAGGTCTGCGGCTCGGGGCTGCGGGCCGTGGCCCTTGGCGCACAGCACATCATGCTGGGCGACGCGTCGATCGTGGCCGCCGGCGGCCAGGAAAACATGAGCCTCAGCACCCATGCCGCGCATCTGCGCTCGGGGCACAAGATGGGTGACGTGAAATACATCGACACCATGATCCGCGACGGCCTGTGGGATGCGTTCAACGGCTATCACATGGGTCAGACCGCCGAGAACGTCGCCGAGAAATGGCAGATCAGCCGCGAGGCGCAGGACGAATTCGCCGTCGCCAGCCAGAACAAGGCCGAGGCCGCGCAAAAGGCCGGCAAATTCGATGACGAGGTGATCCCCTTCACCGTCAAGACCCGCAAGGGCGACATCGTCGTGGACAAGGACGAATACATCCGCCACGGCGCCACCATCGAAGCGATGCAGAAACTGCGCCCGGCCTTCACCAAGGATGGCAGCGTGACAGCTGCCAATGCCTCGGGCATCAACGATGGCGCCGCGGCTGTGCTGCTGATGACTGCGGACGAGGCTGAAAAGCGCGGGATCGAGCCGCTGGCGCGCATTGCGAGCTATGCAACCGCGGGTCTTGACCCGTCGATCATGGGCGTGGGCCCGATCCATGCCAGCCGCAAGGCGCTGGAAAAGGCCGGTTGGTCGGTGGACGATCTGGACCTTGTCGAAGCAAACGAAGCCTTTGCTGCACAGGCATGCGCCGTCAACAAGGACATGGGCTGGGATCCGTCCATCGTGAACGTCAACGGTGGCGCAATCGCCATCGGCCATCCCATCGGCGCCAGCGGCTGCCGCATCCTCAACACCTTGTTGTTCGAAATGAAGCGGCGCGATGCCAAAAAAGGCCTTGCCACCCTGTGTATCGGTGGCGGTATGGGCGTCGCCATGTGTGTGGAACGCCCGTAAACGGACGACTTGGAAAGAAAAGGGGCGCTTCTGGCGCCCTTTTTTCTGCAGATGCGGCAAGTTCACGCCGCAAGAGCAAAAAATAACTACGAAATATTATTGCGCACCCTTGTGTCAAAAAGTAACAAGGTTGCGACAATGAATAGCCAGAGATGGAGGATATCATGGCAAGAGTTGCACTCGTCACCGGTGGATCGCGCGGCATTGGCGCGGCGATTTCCAAAGCGTTGAAAGAGGCCGGTTACGAGGTTGCCGCCACATATGCCGGCAATGACGAGGCCGCCGCGGCCTTCACCTCGGAAACCGGGATCAAGACCTACAAATGGAACGTGGCCGATTACGACGAATCGAAAGCAGGCATTGAAAAGGTCGAGGCGGATCTCGGCCCGATCGACGTGGTGGTGGCCAATGCAGGCATCACGCGCGATGCACCGTTCCACAAGATGACGCCGGAACAGTGGCACCAGGTGATCGACACCAACCTGACCGGCGTTTTCAACACCGTCCACCCCGTATGGCCCGGCATGCGCGAGCGCAAATTCGGCCGCGTGATCGTGATTTCGTCGATCAACGGTCAAAAGGGCCAGTTCGCGCAAGTCAACTATGCCGCGACGAAGGCGGGCGATCTGGGCATCATCAAATCGCTGGCCCAGGAAGGTGCGCGCGCCGGCATCACCGCCAATGCGATCTGCCCGGGCTACATCGCGACCGACATGGTTATGGCCGTGCCCGAAAAGGTGCGTGAATCGATCATTGCACAAATCCCTGCCGGCCGGTTGGGCGAACCCGAAGAAATCGCGCGCTGCGTGGTTTTCCTGGCCGCAGATGACGCGGGCTTTATCAACGGGTCGACCATCTCGGCCAACGGCGCGCAGTTCTTCGTCTAAGCTGTGTGCCCCGGCCCGTCGGGGTCGGTCGATCCAGGACGAACGCCCCGGGAAAACCCGGGGCGTTTTGCTGTGCAGCGCTGCACACAAACCGCGCGGGTATGGGTATTTTCGCGCAAGCGCCCCATCGCATATTGGCTGCGAACGGAGGATCCCCATGCTGACCCAAATCAACGGCCTGCATCACGTCACATCGCTGGCAAGCAACGCGCAGGAAAACAACGATTTCTTCACGAAGGTGCTGGGATTGCGCCGCGTCAAGAAAACCGTGAATTTCGATGCGCCCGAAGTCTACCACCTGTATTACGGTGACGAGCATGGCACGCCCGGGTCGGTAATGACCTATTTTCCGTTTCCTGGCGCACGGCGCGGGCGACCTGGCGCTGGCGAGGTGTCGGAAACCGCATTTTCGGTGCCAAGGGGCAGTCTCGGCTGGTGGGCCGAGCATTTGGAAACGCACGGCATAGGTGGCCTGCTCAAACAAGAGCGCCTGGGCGAGACACGCCTGAGATTCCTTGGACCCGATGGGGATGGCTTTGCCTTGGTCGAAAGCGAAGATGATCGCAGCGCATGGACAGGCAACGGCATTGCCGAAGACCATGCCATTCGCGGCTTCCACTCGACCCAGATGCGCCTGAACGACAGCGGTGGCACGGCTGGCCTGCTGAAATTCATGGGATACAAGGAACTGGCGCAAGAGGGCGACATAACGCGCTATGCTCTGTCTGGCGGCAATGGCGCT
>JAASTF010000180.1 GCA_021767525.1 Paracoccaceae bacterium | reverse complement strand
TTCGACGCGGCCGCCCAGGTCGTGCATCATCACCTGCTGGCCATAGCAGATCCCGAGGATCGGCACGCCCATCTCGTAGGCCCTCTTCGGGGGCCGGGGCGAGCCTTCGCGCATGACCGAGTCGGGGCCGCCGGAAAAGATGATCGCCTTGGGGGCGAACTCGTCCAGGAAGGCGTCGGTCACGTTCTGATAGGGATGGATTTCGCAATAGACGTTCAGCTCGCGCAGGCGGCGGGCGATAAGCTGCGTCACCTGGCTGCCGAAGTCGATGATCAAGAGGCGGTCATGCTGGGTCATGAAAAGCGGCATACGGCCAAGCGCGCCCGCGCGCAAGCCGCAAGCGCGAGGCCGACTGGGGGGTGGGAATGTCGCTTTCCCCCCTCAAGCGCCGCAAATCCGCCGCGACGCGCAAGGCCAGTGCGGTAAGAGGGGCAAACCCCGATCGCGCAAGGACGACGCACATGGAGGATTTTTCGATGGCCGAGGCAGAAGCACCCCGCAAACGGGCCCGTGGCGGAGGCGGCGCCGCGCGCCGGGCCGCGCGTGGCGCAGTCTCGTTCGAAACGGCGAAATACATTGAACGCAACATCCCGAATTTCGACGTGCTGAACGACGAGGCGCTGGAGATCATCGAAACCAACGCCGAAACGGTGCTGGCCGAGATCGGCGTGAATTTCGTGAACAACCCGGCGGCGCTGGACCGCTGGCGCGCGGCCGGTGCCGAGGTGGATGGCGAACGGGTGCGCATCCCCCGCGGCCTGGCGCGCAAGCTGTGCGAAACCGCGCCGTCGCAATTCACCCAGCACGCGCGCAACCCCGCGCGCAACGTGGAAATCGGCGGGCGCAACCTGGTGCTGGCGCCGGTCTATGGCCCGCCCTTCGTGCATGACGCGGTGAATGGTCGCCGCTATGCCACGATGGACGATTTCCGCAAATTCGTGAAGCTGGGCTATATGTCCAAGTGGCTGCACCATTCGGGCGGCACCGTGTGCGAACCCACCGACGTGGCCGTGAACAAGCGCCACCTGGATATGCTGCACGCGCATATGACGCTGTCGGACAAGCCCTTCATGGGGTCGGTCACCGATCCGATCCGCGCCCAGCACAGTGTCGAGATGTGCGAGATCCTGTTCGGCAAGGACTTTGTGCAGAACAACACGGTGATGACCAGCCTGATCAACATCAACTCGCCGTTGACCTTCGACGACGTGATGATGGGGGCGCTGGAAACCTATGCGGCGAACAACCAGGCCTGCATCATCTCGCCCTTTATCGTGGGCGGCGCGATGGCGCCGGTTTCGGTGGCGGGCACGCTGACGCAGGTTCTGGCCGAGGTTCTGGCCGGCATCGCCTATGCGCAGTTGATCCGCCCCGGCGCGCCGGTGATTTTCGGCGCTTTCGTCACCTCGATCGACATGAACAGCGGCGCGCCCACCTTCGGCACGCCCGAGGCGGCGCAGATCACCTATGGCGCGGGCCAGCTGGCGCGGCGCCTGGGGCTGCCTTACCGTTCGGCCGGGTCGTTCAACGGCTCGAAGCTGCCCGATGCGCAGGCGGCCTATGAAACGGCGAACACGCTGAACGTGGGCCTGCTGTCCGGCGTCAACTTCATGCTGCATGCCTGCGGCTGGCTGGAAGGCGGGCTGGTCGCCAGTTTCGAGAAATTCGTCATGGATGCCGACCAGCTGGGCGCGCTGCACAAGATGGCCGAAGGCGTGCCCTACGATGCCGAGGCGCAGGCGATGGACGCCCTGCGCGAGGTCGGCCCCGGCGGGCATTTCCTGGGCTGTGCGCACACGCAGGCGAATTTCCAGAAAGCGTTCTGGAAATCCGAGCTGCTGGATTACAAGCCCTACGAAACCTGGTCGGAAGAGGGCGCGCGCGACACCATGACATTGGCCGCCGCGCGGGTGGAAAAGCTGCTGGCCGATTACCAGCAGCCCGCCATGGACCCCGCCATCGCCGAGGCGCTGGCAGCTTATGTGGCCGAGAAAAAGGCATCCGAGCCCGACGCGTTCAGCTGACCGCCGGCTCGGCCTGCGAGGCGCGCAGCAACCGGGCCTCGCCCATCAGCGCGATCAGAATCGACACGTGGCGCAGCGGTGAATAAACCGCGTCGCCGCGTGCGCGCGCGTCTTCCATCTCTTGTTCGATTTCAAGCAACGCGATCAGCGCGGCCCCGGTGACGGGCAGCGCGGCGCATTTCAGAACCGGGCGCAGATGCACGCTGCGCCGATAGTCGCGCGCGCCGATCCGGGCGGCGCGCAGCAACAGGCGGGGGCGGTGCAGGTTTGCCAGCATTGTGGTGATGTCTTGCATGTTGTCCTCCTTGGCTCGGATGGCCTTACAAAACCACAACTCAAGCGGGTGTTGCGCATTCTAAGGTGGCAGCGCGCGCTCGGTTTTCTCGGCGTTCACCTTTTCCTAACGAAACTTGCCAAACCGGAAATGGTTAACGGACGTGCAAGTTTTGTCCCCCTAGTTTGTTAATAATTCGGGGGATGGACGGTGCATAACCACGGCACCCCCGTTGACCTTTTCACTGGAGGAAATGGAACGAACCGATGCTGAAACAGCAATACGCGCCCACGCCCGATTGGGTCCCTGAGGCGATCGCACGCTATCTCGCACATACCGAAGCAGGCCTTCCCATACGCGAGTTGGCGCGGGACGCCGGCTGTCACGCATCGACCGTTCTGCGCCAGATCCGGCGGATGGAAACCCGCCGGGAAGACACGCTGGTCGACGAGGCGTTGCGCCATCTTGGCTCTTCGCTGTTTCGCGCGGCCCGCCAGGAAAGCGAAAAGGATCACCGCATCATGAATGCAAGAAACACGCCGTCCGATCTGCCCCCCGACGAGGAAACCCTGCGCGCCGAGGCGATGCGAATCCTGCGCCGCCTGACCGAAAGCGGCGCGGTTCTGGCGGTCGCGACCGACATGGAAAAGGCCGTGGTGGTGCGCGATGTGCCCGGTGGCAGCAACCGCACGGCAGTGGTTGCACGCAACGTGGCGCAGGCGATGGCGCTGAAGGACTGGATCGCCTGCGATGCGCCGGGGCGGGTGTCGCGCTATACCATCACCTCGGTCGGGCGCGCGGCCCTGGCCGAGATGCTGAAGGATGCCGGAAACGCGCCCGCGGGCTTTGCCGAGGCGCCGGCCGGCTTTACCGGGGCGCAGCGGGTGTGGGACGATGCAGCGCCCAAATCCGGCGACGCGCCGCGCCGGCGCATCCGTTACAACGCGGCCGAGTCGCCCCTGAGTGCGCTGGCGCGGCGCAAGGACCGCGACGGCAAACCGTTTCTGTCCTACGAACTGGTCGCCGCCGGCGAACGCCTGCGCGAGGATTTCGAGCTGGCGCAAATGGGCCCGCGCGTCACGCAGAACTGGGACAGGTTCCTGACCGGCGCCGATCGCGGTGGGTCCGGTGCCACCACGCCGGGCGCCCGCGGGGCCGAGGGCGCGCGCGACCGCGTGGCTGCCGCGCTGCGCGCGTTGGGGCCGGGACTGGGCGACGTGGCGCTGCGCTGCTGCTGTTACCTGGAAGGGCTGGAGACGGCGGAAAAGCGGATGGGCTGGTCGGCCCGGTCGGGCAAAATCGTTCTGCGCATCGCGTTGCAGCGGCTCAGGGCGCATTACGACCGGCTGGACCCAAGCGACTCGATGATCGGTTAGGGCGCGGGGCGCAGCCACGTTTCGGCGCGCGCCAGGTCCTGGGGCGTGTTGATGTTGAAAAACGGCGGCGGCGGGCTGTCAGCAAAACTGACGGGCCGCGCCGCCACCGCCGCGCAAAACCCCATGACGCGGCGCTGGTCGCGCGCCAAGAGGTCGCGCAATAAAGCCGCCGCCGTCACCGGCCAGATGCCACAGACCGGATGATCCCGCCCCGCGGCGTCGCGCGCGATCGCCGCGCCGTCCGCCGCCGCCAGCCTGGCCACCAGGTCACGCGGCAGAAACGGCGTGTCGCCCGGCACCGTGACAACCCGCGCAGACCCCAGCCCCGCCGCCCAGTCCATCGCCGCCAACAGACCCGCCAGCGGCCCGGGCTGGCCGGGCAGGGGGTCGGGCAGCACCGGCAGATCCAGCCCCGCCCACCGGCCCGGATCGCCATTGGCATTCAGCGCCAGCGCCCCCACCTGGCCGCGCAGCCGCGCCAGCAGATGGTCGATCACCCGCGCGCCGCCCAAGGGCAACAGCGCCTTGTCGCCGCCGCCCATCCGCCGGGCGGCGCCACCGGCCAGGATCACGGCGGGGGGCAGGTCGGTCATGGTGTCACATGGCTCCGTCGGGTAAAGACGCTTTACCCTGACCTATCTCGTGGTCCAAGGAAACCGCCATGACACCCATTCTCGCCGTGCCCAGCGGGCCCGAAACCGATGCCGCCCTGGCGCGCCTGCGCGACAGGCTGCTGGCACAGGGGCGGCGCCTGTCCGGCGTGATCCAAACCCGCGCGCCGGCACCGGACGGGTCCAAGGAGCGCATGGTGGTGGAAGAGGCCGCACAGCGCTTCACACGCATCATCTCGCAAGACCTCGGCGCCGGCGCCAGCGGCTGCCGGCTGGACCCGGGGGCGCTGGAGCAGGTGGTCGCAGATGTGGCCACGACCTTGCCAGGGGCGGACGTGCTGTTCGTCAACCGCTTCGGCAAGCAAGAAGAGCTGGGGCGCGGCTTCGCCCCCCTCATCGCCGAGGCGGTAGGCCAAGGCAGCACGGTCATCGTCGGCGTGGCCGACGCCAAGCGCCCTGCCTTCGAGGCATTTGCCGGCGACATGGCCCGCTGGGTCACCGTTCATGACCTCGAAACCAATTCGCCGTTTCCTCTCTCTGAAAATATCCCGGGGTGAATTGGCGCAAAGCGCCAAGAGGGGCAGCGCCCCTGACCGGCCCGCGCATCTGCGCGGGCGAGGCCGGCGCCGCGCCACAGGCGCGGCACCTTTGGATCACGCCGCCTGCCGCAAGGAGGCCGGCGGGGCAAAGCGGGGGCCGTATTTCGCGGCCAGCTCCTCGCAGCGCGCGATGAACCGCTCGCGCCCATAGGTTTCGACGAATTGCGCGTAACCGCCGGTCCAGACCGGCGCGCCGATCCCCATGATCGAGCCGATATTGGCATCCGGAACCGAGCGCAGCACGCCTTCGTCCAGGCAGCGCAAGGTTTCCAGAACCGCGCGGAACAGCATCCGGTCCTTGATATCCTGCTCTGGGATCTCGGCGCCGGGTTTGCGCCATTGCGCCAGTCCCGGCCAGATATCCTTGCCCGCTTCGGTATAATCGAAGAATCCGCCGCCCACGCCGCGGCCTTTGCGCCCGGCCTCGACCAGCGCACGCATCAGCCCGCGCGCCTCGGGTGTCGGATCGTCCTCGGCCTGTCGCAGGCCCATGCCCACTTGGGTGTCGAAAATGTCGATGGCCAGCGACAGCTTCACCTCGTCATAAAGCGTCAGCAACCCGGTCGGGAACCCCACCGCGCGCGACAGGTTTTCCACCAGCACCGGGTCCAGCCCCTCGGCCACCATCTGCGCGGCCTCGTCCATCTTGGTGCCGATGGTGCGCGAGGTGTAGAACCCCGTGCTGTCATTCACCACGATGGGCGTCTTGCCGATCTGGCGCGCGAAATCGAAGGCGCGGGCCAGGCTCTCATCGTCGGTCTTCGCGCCCACGACAATCTCAAGCAGCGGCATCTTGTCGACGGGCGAAAAGAAATGCAGCCCGATGAATTTCTCGGGCCGCGTGGCACCTTCGGCCAGGCGGGTGATCGGCAGGGTCGAGGTGTTCGAGCCCCAGATGCCGTGATCCGACAGCAGCGCCTCGTGCTCTTTCAACACGGCCTCTTTCACGTCGATGCGTTCGAACACCGCCTCGATGATCAGATCGCAGCCCTCCAGCGCCTCGGCCTGATCGGTGGGCGTGATGCGCGCTAGCACCGCGTCGGCCTTGGCCTGGTCCATCCGTCCCTGGCCCACGCGCTTGTCCAGCAGTTTGGCGGTATAGCCCTTGCCACGCTCGGCGGCCTCTAGCGCGGTGTCTTTCAGCACAACCTCGATCCCCGCCATCGCGGCGGAAAAGGCGATGCCCTGGCCCATCATGCCCGCACCCAGGATGCCCAGTTTTTGCACATGCGATTGCGGCACATCCTTGGGCCGCGCCGCGCCGCCATTGACCTTGTTCAGGTCGAAAAAGAACGCCTGGATCATGTTCTTGGTCACGGGCAGCGGCACCAGCGACGCGAATTGGCGGCTTTCATAGCGCTGCGCGCTGTCGAAATCGACGTTCGACGCGGTGTTGGCCATGATGTCCATGATCTTGCCCGGCGCAGGCAAAAGACCACGGGTTTTCTTGTAGAGCATGGCCGAGCCTGCCGCCAAACGCGGCGCCGCGGCGGCGGTGTTCGACGGCCCACCGGGGACGCGGTATTTGCGGTCGTCCCAGGGCTGGGTGCAGGCCGCCGCGTCCCCCGCGACGGATTTGAGGTATGCCTTGGCGCGCGGCACCAGCGCCTCGATGCTGTCCACGACCTCGTGGATGATCCCGGCT
>JAASTF010000179.1 GCA_021767525.1 Paracoccaceae bacterium | reverse complement strand
GGCCTCGGGGTTGCGGCGCAGAACCGACAGGTTCAACGCGCCGGCGATGGTGACCCAGCCGAGATAGGGCAGGAACAACAGCCCGGCGATCCAGTCGGCCTGCCACAGCGCCAGCATGGTGATCGCCACGCTGAGCCAGAGCAGCGAAAGCACCAGCATCCCGCCGCGGATGTTCTGCAGCCCGAAAAACACCGGCGTCCATAGCCCGTTCAAAGCGATTTGCACCGACCACAGCGCCAGCGCCAGGGTGCCCTGCCCGCTGACGGCCGCGCGCGCCCCGGCGGCGGCCATGCAGATGTAAAGCGTGGTCCAGGCGACGGGGAAAAGCCAATCGGGCGGCGTCCAGCTGGGTTTGGACAGGCTGCGATACCACGGCCCCGGCGGAAAGATCGCGCCGGTCGCGCCGGCGGCAAAGCAGGCGCCAAGGAATATCACGAAGTAAAGCCAGACCATGCCTTACGAGGTAGAGCGCGCCGCCCCTGCTTGCAAGGCCGCTTTTCGCGCACGGTCTTGCGCCTCGAGCTGGCCCAGCAGCGTCACCACCCGATCCGACCAATCTGCCTGGCGCGGGCTGCGGCGGGCTGCGGCCTCGACCAGGAACGCGACCTCTGGCAGCGGTTTGGCATAGATCGTGGCCGCGCGCGGCATGACCAGCGTGACCCCTGCCCGCGCCATCGACACGCCGAGCCAGCCCAGTTTGCGCGCGCGGCCGGTGCGCGCGCGGCCGGTGATCGAATCGAACCCGCGCGCGCGGACCCGGCCACCGATCGCCGCGTAGATGTGGCGCGCGGCATAGATGCCCGGGCGGCAATCCACCGGCAGCGCGGCGATGCCCGATTCCGACCGCGCATAAAGCGCGTCGGCCTGCCGAAGCAACCTGCGCACCACGGCCCGGATCGCATCGCTGGCATGAGGGTCGGCGAGAAAGGCATCAGGCTCTAACCCGGCCTGTTGCAGCCAATCGGTGGGCAGGTACAGGCGCCCCTCGGCCGCATCCTCGCCCACGTCGCGGGCGATATTGGTCAGCTGCATCGCCACACCCAGATCGCAGGCGCGGGCCAGGGCGTGTTCGTCGCGCACGCCCATCAGGACGCACATCATCGCACCCACGGCGCTGGCCACCCGCGCGGAATAGGCGTGCAGATCGGACAACGTGGCATAGCGGTGTTCCATCGCGTCCCAGGCGAGCCCTTCGAGAAGCGCCTCGGGCAGCGCGCGGGGCATGTCGTACATGTCAATCAGCGCGGTGAAGGCGCGGTCGGGCGCGGCGTTGCGGGGCCGGCCGGCATAGGCCAGTTCCAACCGCTCGCGCAGGGCCAGCACAGACCCGGCCTTATCGGATTTCAGATCGACCTCGTCATCCGCCAGTCGGCAAAAGGCATAAAGCGCCAGCGCCGGATCGCGCACCCGCGACGGCAGCAGGCGGCTGGCCGCGTGGAACGACAGCGACCCGTGGCGGATCGCCTGGCGGCAATGTTCCAGATCGGCGCCGTCCATCATGCGGGCACCGGGTGGGCATCGGGCACCAGTTGCGCCAGCACCTCGGCCGATGACACGACGCCCGGCAGACCGGCGCCAGGATGCGTGCCGGCGCCCACAAGGAAAAGGCCCTTGGCCTCTTCGCTGACGTTATGGGGGCGGAACCAGGCCGATTGCAGGATGCGCGGTTCGATCGAAAAGCCCGAGCCGTGCGGCGACAAATACCGGTCGCGGAACGTGTCGGGGGTGAACACCTCGGACGCGGACAGGTGATCGCCCAGGCCCGGCAGCAGCTGATCCTCAAGCACTGCCTGCACGCGCTGGCGATAGGTTTCGCCCATTTCGGCCCAATCCACGGGGTTGTCGAACCCCAGATGCGGCACCGGGGCCAGCGCATAGAACGTATCGTCGCCCGACGGCGCCACGCTGGGATCGACCACGCTTGGCCTATGGACATACAGGCTCATATCCTCGGCCAGCGTGCCGTTGATGAAGATGTCGCGCACCAGCCCTTGGTAGCGATGGCTGTTCAGGATCGTGTGGTGGCCCACATCGGCCCATTTGTCGCGCGTGCCACGGGTTCCGAAATACCAGACGAACAGGCCCATCGACCACCGCGCGCGATCCAGTTTGCGCGACGACCAGCGGCGCTTGCGATGATTGCGCAGCAGCCGGTCATAGGTGTGGCCCGCATCCGCGTTCGACACCACGATATCGGCGCGCAGGATCTCGCCGCCGCCCAGGCGCACACCGCGGGCGGCGCCGTCTTTCAGCAGGATTTCATCAACATCGGTGTGCAGCCGCACATGCCCGCCCTGATCCTCGATCACGCCGGCCATCGCATCGGCAATCGCCTGCACACCGCCCATTGCATAGTGCACGCCGAACTGCTTTTCCAGATGGCTAACCAGGATATACATCGAGGTCACGTTGAACGGATCGCCGCCGATGAACAGCGGGTGGAACGAGAACGCCATGCGCAAACGTTCATCCTTGAACCGGCGGGCGGCATGGGCGTAAACGCTGCGATCGGCGCGCAGCATCCCGAAACGCGGCAACACCTTGATCAGATCGCCCAGGCGATGCATCGAGCGGCGGCCCAGATCCTCGAACCCGAACCAGTATCGCGCCTCGCTGTCTTTCAGGAATTTCTCGTACCCCGCCAGGTCGCCTGGCGACAGGCGGGCCACCTCGGCGCGCATCTTGTCGGTGTCGGGGCTGGCGGTGAAGGTGGACCCGTCGGGCCAGCGGATTTCGTAGAACGGATCAACCGGGCGCAGGTCGACATCGGCATCGAAATCGCGCCCGCAGGCGGCCCAAAGTTCGCGGAATACCTGCGGCACTGTAACGATGGTGGGCCCCAGGTCAAAGCGGTGGCCGTCGCACATCAGGGACGAGCCACGCCCGCCCGCACGATCCAGCCGGTCCAGCACCGTCACGCGATAGCCCTTGGCGCCCAGCCGCATGGCTGCCGAAAGACCGCCAAGGCCCGCACCGATGACGATGGCGTGGGGGGCGCGCTCTTTCCCCGCCTGAACGGGCAACGAGGTGTCTATGCGAGTCATGGCGCCCTCCTGGAACGGAATGTCAGGTTTAGTTTACATTCTTTCTGTCGCACCTTCCATCTCAAATCAATATGTGTCAGACTTAATTGACACATTTATGGGACCAGCCCATGCAAACCGTGACACTCAGCCTTTTCCGCTTTGAGAGCTTGGCCGCGCGACTTTGGGCGTTCGGCATGATGGCCGTGGGGCGATTCGCGCTGCCCCGGGTGCCGGGCCTGCAATTCTGGAAACTGTGCGGATCTGGCACGGGCGAGGGGTTTACGCCCCGGCCCAATACCCATGTCTATGCCATCCTTTGTGTCTGGCCCGATCAGGCCACGGCGCGCGCGCAGCTGGAAAACGCGCGCATCTTTCGCCGCTACCGCGCCCGTGCGTCCGAGGAATGGACCGTGTTCCTGGCGCCCACATCGGTGCGCGGGCAATGGGCGGGCGTGACCCCGTTTCAGGCCCAAACCCCGCCTGAAACGGGCCCGCTGGCCGCGATGACCCGGGCCACCGTGCGGCCCGCGCGCGCCATGCGATTCTGGGCGCGGGTGCCCGACATTTCCACCGTGATCGGCGCCGACCCCAACGTGATATTCAAGATCGGCATCGGCGAGGTGCCCCTGCTGCATCAAGTGACCTTTTCAATCTGGCCGGACGCCGACACGATGGCCGCATTCGCCCGCGACCAGGATGGACCCCACGCCAAGGCCATCCGCGCGGTGCGTGACGAAAACTGGTTCCACGAAGAGCTTTACGCCCGCTTTCGCGTGACCGGCGAACGCGGGACCTGGGGCGGGGTCAGCCCCCTCGCCCGCAACGAAGGACACGCATGACACATCCCTTTCCGTTTTCCGCCATCGTCGGCCAGGACGACATGAAACTTGCCATGATCCTGACGGCCATCGACCCGAAACTGGGCGGCGTTCTGGTGTTCGGCGATCGCGGCACCGGCAAATCGACCGCCGTGCGCGCGCTGGCCGCGCTACTGCCGCCCATCCAGGTGGTCAAGGGATGCCCGGTGAACGCGGCTGACCCCGCCGATGTGCCCGATTGGGCCAAATTAGAGACTGTTGAAATGGTCGAGCGGCCGACACCTGTGGTCGATCTGCCGCTTGGCGTGACCGAGGATCGCGTGACCGGTGCACTGGATATCGAACGCGCGTTGACCCAGGGCGAAAAGGCGTTTCAGCCTGGCCTGCTGGCGCAGGCGAACCGTGGATACCTGTATATCGACGAGGTGAACCTTCTGGAGGATCACATCGTCGACCTGCTGCTGGACGTGGCGCAATCGGGCGAAAACGTGGTCGAGCGCGAGGGGCTGAGCATCCGCCACCCGGCGCGGTTCGTTCTGGTCGGCTCGGGCAACCCGGAAGAAGGCGAATTGCGCCCACAGCTGCTGGACCGTTTCGGCCTGTCGGTCGAGGTGCGCAGCCCCAACAACATCGAGGACCGGATCGAGGTGATCAAACGCCGCGATGCCTATGAAACCGATGCCACGAAATTCCTGCGCAAATGGGGCAAGGAAGATGCCAAGCTGCGTGATCGTATCCTGGCTGCGCGTGGCGATTTGGCCGAAATAGAGACAAAAAAAGCCGCCCTGCGCGACTGTGCCGAGCTGTGCGTCGCCCTGGGCGCCGACGGGCTGCGCGGCGAGCTGACGTTGCTGCGCGCCGGCCGTGCCCTGGCCGCGTTCGAAGGCGACACGGCCCTGGGCCGCACCCATCTGCGCCGCGTGGCCCCGCTCGCCCTGTCGCACCGACTGCGCCGTGACCCGCTGGACGAGGCCGGCAGCGCCACGCGCGTCGCCCGCACCGTGACCGAGGTGCTGGGATGACAGCCCCCCGCTGGGATGCCGCGCAGCTGGCGCTGGCGCTGCTGGCGGTCGACCCCGTTGGCCTTGGCGGCATGGTAATCCGCGCGCGTTCCGGCCCGGTGCGAGATGCGTTTTTGGCCGATATAGGCTCGATTCCCTTGGCCCCCCGGCGCCTGCACCCCGATATGACGGACGAGGCGCTGTTCGGCGGTCTTGACCTGTCGGCCACCCTGTCTGCGCAGCGTATCGTGATGTCGCAGGGCCTGCTGGCCGAGCCCTGCACACTGGTTCTGACGATGGCCGAGCGCACGCCGACCGACATGGCGGCCAAGCTGGCGCAGGCGATGGACGCGCGGGGCCAGTTCACCCTGATCGCGCTGGACGAAGGCGCCGATGCGGATGAACGCACCCCCCCTGCCCTGGCCGAGCGCGTGGCCTTTCACGCCGATCTGGACGGGATCGGACGGATGCAGGCCACCGCGCCGGACCTGCCGGATCCGGCCATTGCCCGCGCGCTGTATCCGCGCGTCGAAACAACGCCCGAAGCGATCGAGGCGCTGACGGCTCTCGCCGCGCGCTATGGCGTCGACAGCCTGCGCGCACCGATCTTTGCCTTGCGTGCCGCGCGGGCGCACGCGGCGCTTTTCGGGCGGGTTAGTCTCACATCCGATGATATCGCCAATGCTGCGGCACTGGTTTTCGCCCATCGCGCAACGCAGATGCCCGACGACGAGGACGAGGCCGAAACGCCGCCGCCGCCCGATCAAGATCAGGGCGAGACACCCCAAGACCAGGGCGAACAGACGCTTGATATTCCGCCCGAAATGCTGATCGAGGCGGTGCGGGCAATGCTGCCCGACGGGATGCTGGAAACGCTGATGCCGGCCGGTGCGTCGTGCGCGGCGCGCGGCTCGGGCGCCGGGGCCCGCCGCAAGGGCAACCGGCGCGGCCGCCCCCTGCCCTCCCGGCCCGGGCGGCTGGACGGGCGCGCGCGGATCGACCTGGTGGCCACCCTGCGCGCCGCCGCACCCTGGCAGCCCTTGCGGCGCAAGATGACCGCCAAGGCGCAAAAGCTGCATATTCATCCCGGCGACATTCATCTGAAACGCTACGAAGACCGGTCGGACCGCCTGCTGATCTTCACGGTCGATGCCTCGGGCAGCGCCGCCCTTGCCCGCCTGGCCGAGGCGAAGGGTGCCGTGGAATTGCTGCTGGCGCAGGCTTATGCGCGACGAGATCACGTGGCCCTGATCTCGTTTCGCGGCGAGGCCGCCGAGTTGCTGCTGCCGCCCACCCGGTCGCTGGTGCAGACGAAACGCCGGTTGGCGGCGCTGCCGGGGGGCGGCGGCACACCCTTGGCGGCAGGGCTTCAAGCAGCGGGAGAGCTGGCGACCCATGCGCGGGGGCACGGGCTGTCGCCCGCGATTGCGGTTCTGACCGATGGCCGCGCCAATATCGCGCTGGATGGACGCGCCGACCGTGCGCAGGCGGCCGAGGATTCGCTGCGCATCGCCGGTTGGCTGCGTGCAACGGGCGTGCCGGGCGTCGTGCTGGACATGGGCAACCGGCCCGCGCGGCAACTGGCCGACCTGGCGGCACAGATGGGCGCAGTCGCGAAGGGCAGCCTTTTTCGTCTCTATTTCGGCCAAATCACCACGCGCAGCCAGGATACGATCACGCAGCTTGGCG
>JAASTF010000178.1 GCA_021767525.1 Paracoccaceae bacterium | reverse complement strand
GTGGCGGCATCGCTGGCCTCGGTGTCCAGCACGTGCACCGTGGCGCCATGCGCCTGCCCCTGCGACAGCGCATCGGCATGCAGCGACAGGAACACATGCGCCCGCGCCTCGTGCGCCAGCGCCACCCGACGTTCAAGCGAGACAAAGCGATCGTCGTCGCGCGTCAGCACCACCTCGAATCCTCCGGCGCGGCGCAGCACGTCGCGCAGCTCGCGCGCGAAGGTCAGCATCAGGTCTTTCTCGGTCATACCTTCATGCTCGGCGCCCGGATCGATCCCGCCATGGCCCGGGTCCAACACCACGATCACCGGCCCTTCGCCCATCGGGGGCGGCGGGGTCGTGGCGGGGCGGCTGGGCGCGGGCAGATCCCAGCGCGGGTCGCTGGGCGCACCGGCGCGCGCGGCGAACTCCTCGGGAGTGACATCGGACATCAGCAGGGTCAGCCGCGCGGCACCGCTGTCGGGCGCCACGCGCATCTCGGCCCGGGTCACGGCCAGCGGCGCGGCCAGGTCGACCACCATGCGCGACCAGCCCGGGCGAAAGCCGCCGAACCGAACCTGCGCGGCCGCCTCGGACCGGTCGAACTCCCGCGCGTTCAGCCCGTCCCACTGCACCTCGCGGAAATCGAGCACCAACCGTGCCGGCGCATCCAGCGTGTAAACGCGCCAGGGCACCCCCTGGCTGAGTTGCAGCACCAGCTCGGCCCCGCCGCGCCGGTCGGCGATCTGGCTGCGCTGCGCATCGACCCGCGCCAGCGCACTGAAATCCTGCGCCGCGGCAAGGCCGGCCCAGATCGTCAAGATCACCGTTGCGAATAACCTGCTCATGTCCGAATGCCCGAATGCCCGCGGCCGGACGCTGCCGGCGCTTTTTCGGAGAAACTATCAGTTTTGGGGGGCGGTTGGAAAGGCGCAATGCCACCCCTGCCCGCCTTTAGCGCGCGACCGCCGGCAGGCAGCCCGAACGCTGCGCCGCCGCGGTCAGAAAGGTCACGACGGCGCGGTGGACATCGGGGTTGTTCGCCAGGCCAGCTATCAGGCGCAAATCGACAGGATGGGCAAATCCGCGGCTGGCAAGACGGTCGGCGGCGGCCTGCGCCATCCGGTCCGACGGCCACAGGCCGTCGTCAGGATCGCCCAGCAACAGCACCGGGCCCGCGATTCGTTCGATCGGAATCGCGGCGTGGGTATCGGCGCCCGCGCGATCAAGCGCCTGGGCGTAAAGCGCGCGCATCGGCTGCCCCCGCACCCGGGCGATCAGCGCCGGCAGATCGCGGGGCAAGGGCACGAAGGCCAGATCGCGCCCGTCGCGCCGCCAGGGGCTGCGCGGCCAGGGCGTGAATCCGGGTGCCTCGATCACCACGTGGCTTGGCCCAAGCGCGGCAACCGCCCCCACCGATGCGCTCCCAGCACCCAGCAGCAGCGCCAGTTCGGCGCCTTTCTCGATCCCGGCCAGGTAGATGCACTTCGCATCGACATTCGGCGCCTCTGCCAGCCCGTCGATATAGGCAAACAGCGGCTCCAGCGGCACGCGGCTTACCCGCGCGGGCGTGCCGGGCGCATTGGCATAGCCCACCCGCGCCACGTGAAACCCCGCCTGCATCAACGCCTCGGCCAAAGGATGCCCGGCGGCGATCTGCCCGTCTTGGTGCCCGCCCAGCAAGACCACCACCGGCGCGCGATTGGCCCGCGCATCCAGCGTGACGGCGATACCCGCTGACGGCGGCGCCGCGCGCCACACCAGAACCGCCCCCAGAATGCCGACCGAGGCGACAAGAAAGGCAAGCGCGCGTTTCACATCCGTCCCGTGTCTTTCATGAAGCGTTCCAGCCGAAGCAATCCTTCCTGGATGTCCTCGGTGCTGCGCGCATAGGAAAAGCGCAGCGTGCCCGCCCCGCGCGCCGCATCGAAATCAAGGCCCGGCGTGACGGCCACACCGGCCTTGTCCAGAATTTCGGCGGCGAAGGCGCGGCTGTCATCGGTCAGATGGCTGACATCGGCATAGACATAGAACGCGCCATCGGGCGGGGCGATCCGGTCGAACCCGGCCTTCGGCAGCCCGTCCAGCATCAGTTGGCGGTTGGCACGATAGACGGTCATGTTTTCCTGCAACTCATCGCCCGCGTCCATCGCCGCCAGCGCGGCGACCTGGCTGGCATGGGGCGGGCAGATGAACAGGTTCTGCGCCAGGCGCTCGACCCGGCGCACGTGATCGGCGGGCACCACCATCCAGCCCACGCGCCAACCCGTCATGCTGAAATACTTGGAAAACGAGTTGATCACATAGGCCTCGTCGCTGATCTCCAGTGCGCTGACGGCCTTTTTCTCGTATTCGATGCCGTGGTAAATCTCGTCGCTGATAAAGGCCGCGCCCTGCGCTTGGGCGGCATCCATCAGCGCCGACAGCGCCGCACGGTCCAGCATCGTGCCGCTGGGGTTGGCGGGGCTCGCCACCATCAGCCCTTGCAGATTCAGGCCCTCAAGATCGGCGGGCACAGGCTGCAGCCGGTTTTCGGCGGCGGTTTCGATCATCACCGGGGTCAGGTCCAGCGCGCGCAGGATCTGACGATAGCTGGGATAGCCGGGCGCGCCGATCCCCACCCGGTCGCCTGCGTCGAACAGCGTGGTGAAGGCCAGGATGAAGGCGCCCGAGCTGCCGGGTGTCACCACCACGCGGGCGGGATCCAGATCAACCCCATACCACTCGCCGTAAAGCTGCGCGATGCGGGCGCGCAGGGCCGGCAGACCCAGCGCCACGGTATACCCCAACGGATCGCCCTGCATCGCGCGCGCCAGCGCGTCGCGCGCGGCCGCGGGCGCCGGCGTGCCGGGCTGGCCCACCTCCATGTGGATGATGTGGCGGCCCGCCTCTTCGGCGGCGCGGGCGGCCTCCATCACATCCATCACAATAAAGGGATCGACCTCGCCACGGGTTGAGTTCCGCATCTCTCTCTTCCTATGCTGGTGAAGCGCCAATTCACAGGGAAACGAGGGGCGGGTCAATGAGGTATATGGCACGATTTGCCCTGGCGGTTCTGTTGGCATGGGTCATCGCCCTGCCCGCCCAGGCGCGTGGCCTGATCCGCGACCCCGATATCGAATATGCGCTGGGCCAACTGGCCGCGCCGGTGCTGCGCGCCGCCGGGCTGTCGCCGGCGCAGGTGCGCATCCTGGTGATCGACGACCCGGCGCTGAACGCCTTTATCGTCGATAACGGGCATATCTTCATCCATTCGGGCATGTTGCTGAAACTGGACGGGCCCGCGCAGCTGCAGGCCATCGTCGCGCACGAGGCGGCCCATATCCAGAACGGGCATATCGCGCGCCGTATGCAAAGCCTGCAACGGGTCAACTCGGCCACCGGCCTGGGCATGGCTCTGGCCGTGGCCGCCGCGTTGGGCGGTGCGGATTCGCGCGGGGCCAGCGGCCTTGCGCTGGGCGTCGCCAGCACGGCGAACCGCATCTTCATGTCGCACACCCGCGCCGAGGAAAGCAGCGCCGACGCCGCAGCCATCCGGTACATGCTGCGCGCGGGCGTCGATCCGGCGGCCTTTCTGCAGGTGCTCGATATCTTTCGCGGCCAGGAATTGCTGTCGCAGTCGCGCCAGGACCCGTATGCCGTCACCCATCCGCTGTCGCGCGACCGGCTGCGCGCGATTTCCGCGCTGGTGGATGCCTCGGGCAAGTCGTTCCAGCCCACGGCCGAGGCGCAATACTGGTTCGCCCGCGCGCTGGGCAAGCTCAGCGCCTTTTCCCGCGCGCCGGGCTGGACGCTGCGCCGGTTGGATCGGTCACCCAGCGAGGATATTCGCCTGATGCGCAGCGCCATCGCCCACCATCGCAAGCCCGACGCGCGCCGCGCCCTGGCCGAGATCGACCGGCTGGCCGCGCTGCGCCCGCGCGATCCGTTCGTGCATGAATTGCGCGGGCAGATCCTGCTGGAAAGCCGTCAGGCGGGCGCGGCGGTGGCCGCCTACAAGCGCGCCAGCGAGCTGGCACCGGGCAACGCGCTGATCCTGGGCGGCTATGGCCGCGCTTTGCTGGCCGCGGGAAACCACAGCGCCGCGCGTCAGGCGCTGGAACGGGCCCGCGCCCGCGATTTCCGCGATCCGCGCATCCTGCGCGACCTGGCCGTGGCCTATGCCAAGACCGGCGCCGCGGGCGAGGCCTCGGTCGTCACGGCGGAACGCTATGCGCTGATGGGCCGGTTCGACGATGCGCTGTTCCATGCCAAGCGGGCCGAGGGCCTTTTGCCGCGGGGCTCGCGCGCTGGCCTTCGCGCCCAAGATGTGATTTCTGCGGCCGAGGCCGCCCTGAACCAACGGAGATAACCCGACATGAAACGCACCATCGCCGCCGCGCTGCTTTCGACTGCGGCTTTCGCCGCGCCCGCGCAGGCCTTCGACCTGACCGAGATGACCGAGGACGAGCGCCGCGCGTTTCGCGCCGAAATCCGCGCCTACCTGATGGACAACCCCGAGGTCATCATGGAAGCCGTCGCCGTGCTGGAACAGCGCCAGGCCCAGCAACAGGCACAGGCCGACCGCGACCTGGTGCAGGTGAATGCCGATGCGCTGTTCGATGACGGGTATTCCTGGGTCGGCGGCAACCCCGAGGGCGACGTAACCCTTGTGGAGTTCGTCGATTACCGCTGTGGCTATTGCCGCAAGGCCCATGACGAGGTGCAGCAACTGGTTGAAATGGATGGCAATATCCGCTTCATCCTGAAAGAGTTCCCGATCCTGGGCGAGGCCTCGGTGATCTCGTCGCGCTTTGCCATCGCAACCAAGCGCGTCGCCGGCGACGAGGCCTACAAGCAGGTGCATGACGCGCTGATCACCTTCAACGGCAATGTCGATCGCGGCGCGCTGGGCCGCCTGGCCGAGGGGCTGGGCCTTGACCCCGCGCCGATCCTGGCCGAGATGGACGCCCCCGAGATCGACGCGATCATCCAGCAGAACCGCGAGCTGGCGGGCCGCCTGCAAATCAACGGCACGCCCAGCTTCGTCTTCGACCAGGAAATGGTGCGCGGTTACGTGCCGCTGGACGGGATGATGCAGATCGTCGAGCAAGTCCGCGCGAACTGATCCCATGCGCCTGACAGCCGTGGCAGCCTGCGCCCTTCTGGACGCGGGCAGCCCCGTTCTTGCCCAGACCGACCTGACAGATCTGACGGCGCCGGAACGCGCCGTTTTCGGCGCGGAAATCCGGGCCCTGCTGCTGGACGACCCCCAGATCGTCGCGCACGCCCTGGACGGCCCCTCGCCTTATGCCGAGGCCGTGAACAGCGACTTGGCACAAATCGCGGCGCATCGTGAGACGCTGTTCGCCGATGGCGCGGCCTTGGCCATCATCACAGGCCCCGAGTGCAGCGCCTGCGCGACGGCAATGGATGAACTTCGCGCACTAAGCGACGAATTGGGAATAACTTTTTCCCAGATCGACAGCGGGGAACACGCCGGGATGATCGCGGCGCTCGGGCTTGAATCCGTGCCCTCTTACGTGCTGCCGGACATGATGGTGCGCGGCCATGTGCCGCCCATCGTCCTGCGCCGTTACCTGACCCGCTAGATCACTCTGCCGCTTCGGCGGCGGCGGCGGCCTCGATCTCGGCGGCCTTCTTTTCGACCTCTTCCACGATGTGATCGATCATCTGGTCGTTCGACATCTTGTGGCTGGCCTTGCCCGCCAGGTACACCATGCCGCTGCCCGCGCCCCCGCCGGTAAAGCCCACATCGGTCATCAACGCCTCGCCGGGGCCGTTCACAACGCAGCCGATGATGCTCAGGCTCATGGGCGTCTTGATGTGTTCCAGCCGCTGTTCCAGCGTCTCGACCGTCTTAATCACGTCAAAGCCCTGGCGCGCACAGCTGGGACAGCTGATGATGTTCACGCCCCGATGGCGCAGGCCAAGCGATTTCAGGATTTCATAGCCGACCTTCACCTCTTCCACCGGGTCCGCCGACAGGCTGACGCGGATCGTGTCGCCGATCCCCATCCACAGCAGCTGCCCCAGACCGATGGCCGACTTGATCGTGCCGCTGGTCAGGCCGCCCGCCTCGGTGATGCCCAGGTGAATGGGGGCATCGGTCGCTTCGGCCAGCTGCTGATAGGCGGCCGAGGCCATGAACACGTCGGACGCCTTGCAGCTGATCTTGAACTCGTGAAAATCGTTGTCCTGCAGGATCTTGATATGTTCCAGCCCGCTTTCCACCATCGCGTCGGGCGTCGGTTCGCCGTATTTTTCCAGCAGGTGTTTTTCCAGGCTGCCCGCGTTCACCCCGATCCGGATCGAGCAATTGTGGTCGCGCGCGGCCTTGATGACCTCGCGCACGCGGTCCTCGCTGCCGATATTGCCGGGGTTGATGCGCAGGCAGGCCGCGCCCGCCTCGGCGGCCTCGATCCCGCGCATATAGTGGAAATGGATGTCCGCCACGATGGGCACCGGGCTTTCGCGCACGACCTCTTTCAAGGCGCGGCTGCTATCCTGGTCGGGCACCGAGATGCGCACGATATCGGCGCCGGCCTCGGCGGCGCGCTGCACCTGGTCAATCGTGGCGCGCACATCGGT
>JAASTF010000177.1 GCA_021767525.1 Paracoccaceae bacterium | reverse complement strand
CGACAGGAAATCGGTGACATAGGCATCAAGACAGAAATCCCCGCCCTCGGCCCGCCACAGGCCAAAGCCGCCATTGCCGGCCTGCCGCGTCAGGATACGCTCGATCGCCTGCGCGATGCGGGTGTCGACGCGCGCGGGATCGCCCAGGCCCAAGGGCTCGGCCACCGACGACAGATAAAGCAGCGGCAGCGCCTGGCTGGTCACCTGCTCGGTGCAGCCATAGGGGTAGCGATCAAGCCGCGCCATCAGCCCCGGCACATCCAGCCGCGCCAAGGGCCCCGCCGACAGCACCGCCTGCCCGGTGCCGGGGCGAAAGCCTGCCAGCACATCGGCATCGAAGCTGAGCGTTTGCCCGGGGTCGAGCGCGACCTGCCGGGTTTCCGACACCGGCGGATCATTGGCGCGCACGCCCAGCGTAAGAGTCTTGACCAGTTGCCTGCCGTCGGGCGTGGTCAGCGCGACGCGCAGGCTGTGATCGCCCACGGCGCCGGCCGTGATCGGCACCGACAGCGTGGCCTTGCCCTGCGCGGCCAGCTCCACGCCCGAGGGCACGGCGCCGGCATCCAGCGCCAGCCCATCGGCGGTCACGTCCAGCCCCATCCGGCCCGCGGGCCCGTTGGCGTGGACGATCTCCAAAAGCATCCGGCTGCTGTCACCCGGCGCCAGGAAGCGTGGCAGGCTGGCGGTGACGACGACCGGATCGGCGACCAGAACATCGGCCTGCGCCTGCCCCACCGCGCGGGGCGACCAGGCCACGGCCATCAGCCGCACGGTGCCGTTGAAATCGGGTAGGTCGAACTGCACCTCGGCCCGGCCATCGGGCCCCACGGTGACGGGGCCGGTGAAATAGGCCACCAGATCCTCGGTCGGTGGGGGGCTTTGCTTCTGCATCCGACTGCCGGCGTCGCCGCCCGAGCGGACCTGCCCCAGATTGCCGTTCAGCCCGTCGATCAGCCGGCCATAGACATCGCGGATTTCCACGCCCAGACGGCGCTGGCCGAAATAGTGCCCCGCCGGGTCCGGCGCCTGAAACCGCGTCAGGTTCAGGATACCCACATCGACGGCGGCGACGGTGACATGGGCGGTGTCGCCCTGGGCCAGCCCGCCCACCTGCACGGCGGCTGTCAGCGGCCCGCGCGGGTCGGCGCGGCCGGGCGCGTCGATGCTGACCGTCAGCAGCTTGTCGCCGGGTTCGACGCTGGCATGGGCCAGGCCCAGCGCGCGGGTCGGATTGCGACCTGCGGCCACGTCCATCGGGCGGACGGATTGCGCCGCGACGTAGACGCCTGCGCCCCAATCTTCGGTCACGGGCAGGTCGATCAGGTTTTCGCCCGCCGTCAGCTCGACCGCTTGCATGGCAACAAGCCGGTTCGACATGACGGTGATCAGCGCCTTGCCCGCCGCGCGTGGCACCACGCGCAGCTGCGCGGTGTCGCCGGGCGCATAAGCCGGGCGATCCAGCGACACGGCCAGCATATCGGGCGTGGTGGCGGAGTTCGCGGGCGCATACCAGCCGGCGTAGAAATCGACCGAGGACGCGGTATAGGCGCCCTGCGCGCTTTCCACCACCAGCTCGTACCGGCCCCAATCGACCTGCGCGCCCACCTGCGTGGGCTGGTCGGTCAGCGTGGTGCTGCCCTGGGCCACGCGGGTGCGGTTCGTCACCGGCTCCCAACGCCAATCGCCGTTCTGGGTGTACCATTGATAGCGGGTTTCGACGCGGTTCAGCGCCCAATCCACCGCCAGAGGACCTTGCGTTGCGATCAGCGAAAACTGCGCCGTACTGCCCTGCGCCAGCACATCGTCAAATCCGGGGCGGATGCCGATCAGCGGCGTGTCTGCCGCGATTTCGCGGGTGATGCTGCGTTCGACCGGGCGACCCGAGCCTTCGGTCACGCTGATATCCAGGCGCGCCTCGGCGGGGCCGGTGTAATCGCCGGTGTCGGGGAATTGCAGCGGCAGGGTGGCCCGCCCCTGCGCATCGGTGCGGGTGCCGCCGATGGTGGTAGAGCGGCCCCGGAACGGATCGTCATGCCGCCCGAACCGATACCCGGGATGCGCCGAGCGGCTGCGAACGGGGCTGATGCGCAATTGGCCGGTGACGCCCAGATCGGCGGCGGGCGCGCCGAACAGATAGCGCGCGTCGATGGTGACGGCAGCATCCGCGCGGGGCGACAGCGGGCCGTCGGGCAGGGACAGGTCGAATTCGATCCGTTCGGGCAGGAAATCCTCGACCAGAATGGTGGTGCTGGCCAGCGGCGCGGCGTCTGGGTCGGCCTTTATGTCCAGCGCCCAGGTGCCGCGCGGGGCGCTGGCGGCGACGGGCAGCGCGAAAACATGGCCACCGGCCACGTCCTGCGCGCTGAGGTGGCGGCTGTATTCCACGCCGTCGGGGCGGGTCAGGATCGCGGTCAGCGGCAGGCCGGTGATCGCATGGGCCTGCCCGTCGCGGGCCAGCGCGGTGGCGTGGATCACCTCGCCCGCGCGATAGGCGCCGCGATCGGTGGTCAGGAACACGTCAACGGGCGGGGCGGGTTCGCGCCCTTCGACCCCGCGATCGGACAGGTCAAAGGCCGGATCGGTCAGCGACAGGAAGGCCATGTCGCTGTCACCGTCGCGCAGCGTCACCAGTGCAGGCGCGGCGCCGCCGGTGCCGCGTGTCAGGCCCGCAGGGAATTGCGCGTGGCCCATCGCGTCGGTCCGGGCGGTGCCCAGCACGCGGTTCGCGCGCGAGATAAGCGTGGCGGTCAGCCCGGCGCGCGGTTCGGCATCGCCAAGGCCGCGGGCAAAGACATGCAGCCCGTCGGTGCCCGACAGGGTGGTCAGGCCCAGGTCGGTCAGCACGAACCATTGCGTGGCGCCCGGATCGTCGTAGCCATCGACCCCCGGCACGGCGGCCGACAGCGCGTAAAGCCCCGGCGCCAGGTCGGCCACGATATCGCCCACCGGCAGGCGGGTGGTGATGTCGGTGTTCGGCCGGTTTTCGACCTGGCCCTGGCCCTGCCAGACCTCTTCGCCCACGTCGCCTGCGAAATTGCGCCGCTCCCATTCCGACAGGCGGGTGCCGAAATACCCCTCTTGCATGGCGCGCAGCAGGTTGCGGTCGTCGACGCGGCGCAGGGTCAGGTCGATGGTATCGAGGTTGACCGTCTGCACCGGCACAGCGGCATCGGCCCCGCGCGGCAACAGGTAGGCGCGGCCGGGAAAGACGATCTGCGGGCTGCGGTCGCGCACGTAGAACCGCGCGGTCACGTCCTTTATCAGCGCCTCGCCCGCGGCATCGGGCAGGCCCTGGCGGAAGGTCACGCTGTAGCGTTCGCCGTGGCTGACGCCGGATACGCACAGCTCGCGCCCCTGGGCGGTGGCGGCGAGGGTGGGGCTGGGCAGGCGCAGGTAATCGGCATAGTCCACGCCGCCGCGCGCCAGCGGTTCCGAGAACTCGGCGCAGATGCGGGGCGCGGCCAGGTCGCTTTCGACGCGGGTGCCGGTGACGCGAAAGCCGTATTTGCCCACCGCCCGGTCCAGCAGGGCGGCGATGTCGTCGCGCGGCTGGATGGATTGCGCCAGGCGCAGCGCCGGGATCATGTCGCGGCCGCGCCGGTTTTCTTCCAGCGCGCGGGCCAGGGTTTCCAGCGCGGTGACGCGGGCGCCGTCGCCGGCGGCGCGCAGGTAGGCGTTGATTGCCGCCGACAGGGCGCGGCTGCGATAGCTGCGGGTGCTGCCCGAGGGGGTCACCACCAGCGCCAGGCGCGCGTATTCGTTCCACAGATCGCCGCGATCTTCGTGCGCCAGCGCGCCGCCCGTCCAGCGCAGGGCGTTCATGGTATCGTTCACGCTGCGGCGTTCGCGGGCAGCCTCGATCATCCGCTCGAACGTGTATTGCCCCGAGGGGTGCATCGCGCCAATGCCGGCGGCCAGTGCGCGCGCGGCATCGAGCGTGCGCGCACCCAGAAAGGCCAGTTCGGCCCGGCGCTGGGTGCCCAGGCGCTGCGCCTCGGCAGGGGTGTCGCGCCGTTCGGCCGAAAGCGCGCCGTCGAAGGGCTGCCGCTGATCGACGCCGGATTTCGGAAAGCACGCGTTCGAGCGTTGGTTGAAGGTGAAGGCGCGGCAGTCGGCCTGCGCGCGACAGGCGCGTTCGCAGGCTTCGAGACTGGTGTCGAACAAGGGTTGCAGATCGCCGCCGAAAAAATCGGAATTGGGGCTGACGACAAAGCGTTCTGATGGCAGGGCTGGCCCGTCTTGCGCCAATGAACCCCCTGAAAAGCCGGTGAAAAATGCAATCGTGGCGATCAGGGTGAACAGGCTGCGCATGAATGGTCCTCCGTCGTAATGGGGCCATCGTGGCACCCTGCCCGAGTCGGCGCAACGCATTTGGACCCGCGCCGCTTAACGTCATGTTCACCAGGGTTGGGGAATTTGGGGGCAAGGACGCCCGGTTGCGGGCGGTGTCGGAGGACGGGCATGAGCCTTGCCAACAAACTGGCCGAAGAGCGGCGCGCCCGGTTGGCGGCCGAACGCCTGCTTGAGCTGAAGCAGGCCGAACTGTTTGCGGCCAATCGCAAGCTGGGCCAGCACGCCAAGGCGCTGTCGGACGAGATCGTGGAAACCCGCGCGCAGGTCGAAACCTTTCGCGACGAAAACCAGCGCGTGAAATCCGACCTGTCAGAGGCGCGCGAAAAGGTGGAAATCGCCGAGCGCCGGCTGTGGCTGTCGATCGAGACGATCCAGGACGGGTTCGCCTTTTTCGACGTGGATGACCGGATGATCGCCGCGAACAACGCCTATATCGACTTTTTCGACGGGCTGGAGGAGGTGCGCCCCGGGATCACCTATCCCCGCCTGTTGCAGCTGCTGACCGAAGAGGGGATCGTGAATATCGGCGACATGACCCCGGCAGAGTGGCGCGCGATGATGCTGGACCGCTGGCAATCGCCCAATCCCGAACCCTTTGTCATGCGCAGCTGGAACGACCAGTATATCAAGCTGATCGACCAGCGCGGGCATGGCGGCGACGTGGTCAGCCTGGCGCTGAACATCACCGCCACCGTCCGCTACGAGGCCGAGCTGCGCGAGGCGCGCAAGATCGCCGAGGCGGCGAACCGCGCCAAATCGGTGTTCCTGGCCAATATGAGCCACGAGATTCGCACCCCGATGAACGGCGTCGTGGGCATGGCCGACCTGCTGACCGACACCAGCCTGACCGCCGAACAACGGCTTTATGTCAACACGATCCGCAATTCGGGCGAGGCCCTGCTGGTCATCATCAACGATATCCTGGATTATTCCAAGATCGAGGCCGAAAAGCTGGCGCTGCACCCCGAACCTTTCGACCTGGAGCGCACGATCCACGAGCTGGTGATGCTGCTGCAACCCGGCGCGCGCGAAAAGGGCATCGACATACTGGTGGATTACGACCTGTTCCTGCCGACGATGGTGATGGGCGACCCGGGGCGCATCCGGCAGATCCTGACCAACCTGATGGGCAATGCCGTCAAGTTCACCACGCAAGGGCATGTTCTGGTGCGCGTCGTCGGGCTGACGGGCGAGGACGGCACCTGCAACCTGCACATCACGGTCGAGGATACCGGCATCGGCATCCCGCCCGACAAGATCGAGCACGTGTTCGGCGAGTTCAACCAGGTCGAGAGCGAGCAGAACCGCCAGTTCGAGGGCACCGGGCTGGGGCTGGCGATCTCGCGCAGGCTGATCGAGATGATGGGCGGCACGATCTGGGTGGACAGCGAAGAGGGGCGCGGATCGTCCTTCGGGTTCAAGCTATCGCTGCCGGTGGCCGAGGCGCATCCCGCGACCCCGAAACTGAGCGCGACGCTGCGCCGGGCGCTGGTGGTCGACGACCTGGAGGTGAACCGCCACATCCTGCAAAAGCAGCTTGAGGTTCTGGGCATCGCCTCGGTCGCCTGCGACAGCAGCGCGGCGGCCTTGGACGCGCTGGAGGACGGGATTGACCTGGTGTTGACCGACCACAACATGCCCGAGATGGACGGGCTGGAGCTGGCCGCCGAGATACGGGCGCGGGGCAGCCGCGTGCCGATCTTGCTGCTCAGCTCGAACAGCTCGCTGGCCGAGCTTGATCCGGGGCGCGATGCGGTGCAGGGCATATTGCAAAAACCCACCCCGCGGGCGCAGCTGTTCACCCGGCTGCAGGAAATGGGCCTGTCGCCCGCGGCCCCGCCCGCGCCCGGGAGGGGCGACGCCCAGACCGCTGCGCCCGGCGCAGAGGAGCGCGCGCCTGCCGCCACGGCACGCGGTCCGCGCCTGATGCGGGTGCTGGCCGCCGAGGACAACCGCACCAACCGCCTGGTCTTTGCCAAGATGGTGCAAGAGCTCGCGATCGAGCTGGAATTCGCGGCCAACGGGATCGAGGCGGTCGAGCAATTCCAGGCGTTCAAGCCCGACCTTATCTTCATGGACATCTCGATGCCGACGATGGATGGCAAGACCGCCACCGCCGAAATCCGCAAGCTGCCCGGCGGCACCGTTCCGATCGTGGCGATGACCGCCCATGCGATGGATGGCGACCGCGAGGCGGTGCTGGAGGCGGGGTTGGACGATTACCTGACCAAGCCGCTGCGCAAGGCGCAGATCCTGG
>JAASTF010000176.1 GCA_021767525.1 Paracoccaceae bacterium | reverse complement strand
TAATTCGGCACATGACGGTGATGACGACCAGTTTCTCATCATCTTCATACCTCCCTGTTGGACTTTGGCCGAGCTTAGTGCTCGGCCTTTTTTTTATCCAATCCGGGTCAGGCCCGTGGCCCAGGGCGACAGAACCTGCGCGCCGCCCTCGCGGATCACGATATTTTCCTCGTGCACCAGGATGCAACCATCGGCGGTATCCACGCCCGGCTCCAGCGTGATGACCATGCCGGGGCGCAGCTCGGTGCGGTCCACCGCGCTCAGCGATAGGCCCTCGGTCAGCTGCATCCCCAGCCCGTGACCCAGCCGCCCTGCGCCCTCGCCCGCACCGCACACCGCTGCCATCGCCGCGTGAACATCGCAGGCCCGCGCGCCGGGCTGCGCGGCCTCCAGCCCCGCCTGCGTGGACTCAAGCAGGCGGTCATGCGTCGCCGCGATATTGGCGGCTGGCGCACCGACAGCGAAATTGCGGTCGAAGTCGCAAAAATACCCGTCCCACACCGCGCCCGTGTCCAGCATCATCACGTCGCCCGCCCGCAACGGCGCGTCGGATGCCGGCGAAATCACATCCGCATAGCCCTGCGGCCCGGCACCACCGGCGAGATACGGCACCCAATCCGCGCCCTCGTCCAGCAGCAGGCGCTGGAAGTCGCGGAATACGCGCGACAGCGGCACGCCCGGCGCGGCGATTTCGGGCACACGGGCAAAGGCGCGGGCGGCGATCTGGCAGGCATGGGCGATCTTGGCGATCTCGGCCTCGGATTTCACCGCCCGAAGATACGCGGTAATGCCCGCATCCGCGCGCAGAGGGTGGCGCAAGGCCGCGCGCAAACGCTCGATATCCGCCATGCCCAGCCGCATATGGGTTTCCGGCCCCGATGGCACGCCCACCGGCCCGTCCAAGGCGTTCAGCGTATCGGCCAGCAGGGTTATCCCCTCGTCCTCGGGGCGTGGGGCGGGCCAGCTGCGGATATCGGTGATCCAGGTCTGCGCCATCAGCGCGGCGCCGATCGACGGGATCACCGCAACCGGATCACCGCTGGCCGGCACCACCACGAACCACGGGCGCGAGGGGCTTTCCCAGAACCGTGTCAAAAAGCCCGTGAAATAGCGGATTTCCGGCTCGGTCGTCAGCAGCAGCGCGGCCAGCCCCGCCTGCGCCATCAAGTCTTGCGCGCGCGCCACACGCGCCACGTATTCGGCCCGGTCGAAACCGCGCGCCGTCATTCCGGCCCCTCGGACAGGATCGCCATCACCGATGCGTCCGTGGGCAGGGTCAGCCCCCCTGCCAGCAGCGCCGCCAGCCCCGCCCCGCCCGATGGCGTGGTCGCCAAACCTGCGCGCGCCAGCACTGGCATCGCCTCTTGCGCCTGCGCCTCGGACAGCAGGGCAAAGCTGTCGGCATCGCGCGACAGGCCGCGCAGGGCGATCCAGCTGGCGGTCTTGCAGTCCAGCCGCCCCATGCAGCTGTCGGGGCCTTGCGTGTCGACAACCGCGCCCGCGCTGATGGCATCGTGCAGCGCCGGGGCGGCCTGAGGTTCGACCACGATGATCTGCGGGCCATCGCCCCAGACATGCCGGGCATAGGCGGCGACCGCCCCGGCCAGACCGCCGACACCGGCCTGCAACAGGATATGCGTGGGCGGCGCGGGCATCTGCCGCGCGGCTTCGGCCGCCAGCACAAGATATCCCTCCATCAACCGGTGCGGGATCTCGGTGTAGCCGTGCCAAGAGCTGTCCGACAGCAGCACCAGCCCCTCGGCCGCTTCCGCGGCCTCGGCGGCGGCCATGCTGGCGGCGTAATCGGCGCCCTGGCGGCGCACCTCGGCGCCTTCGCCGCGCAGCCGCTCGGCAAAGGCTTCGGGCACCGTCTGGGCCAGGTAAACCACCGCCCGCGCGCCGAAAACGCGTGCGCCCGCCGCAACCGACAGGCCGTGATTGCCGGCGCTGGCGGTCACGTATCCGCGCCCTGCCGCCTGCCCCGCCTGCGCGTCACAAGCGATGACATAGGCCGCGCCAAGCGCCTTGAAACTGCCCAGCCCCATGCGCCCGCGCTCGTCCTTGACATGAACCGCCGCAACCCCTGCGGCCCGGGCAAGATCCGCCGCCTCGACCAGCGGCGTTTCGGCATGGGCCGGGCAGCGCGCCAGCAGCGCAAGCGGCGCCACCACATCAATGCTGGGGAACGGTGCCGCCAGCTCGATCCCCGTTCCGCGATATGGGTTTTGCAGCATTCCACCCCCTGGCCTGTCCCTTGCGCGCAGCAAAGGCCCATGCCGCCGCCCGCGTCAATGGAATTTGCACACATTCTCTGGTGCGGCGGGTGCCAAGCGCCTATTTCTGTCGCATGGCCCAGCACCCCGCGCTTTTGACCACCGAATTGACGTTGACCCCGCCCCAACGCGGCATGGCCGAGTGGCAGATCGCAGGCGCGCAGGGCCCGGTGGGGCATGTGCGGCCCGCCACCGATCAACCGGGACACGCGCGGCTGCACGGGCTGGCCTTCGACATCGCGATGGGGCGGCTTGACGATGGGCACGCGACGCTGTGGCGGCCAATGCGCCTGACGCTGGAAGGCCCGAACCTGTTTCACGCCTGGACGGTGCCGCGCCGCGGGCTGCTGGCCCGCGCGCTGGGTCAAAACACGCCGCTTTACCTGCTGCACGATCACGCGCCCCCGCTGCGCATGATGCGGCGGGGCGGGCTGAACCGGCAGATCGCGCTGCTGGCGGGCGACGACCTGCTGGCGCTGGCCGATCACCCGCGCAGCCGAGCCCCCTGCCGCATCCGCCACGCCCCAACCCTGCCGCCCGCGATCCAGGCGGCGCTGTGTCACGCCGTCACCCGGCCCTGATCGCGCCGCGCCCCTTCCCCCTGCGCGCGCGATGGCTTAAAGGGGGCGCAAGATCGCAACACCGGCGCGCGCGCCACGGGGGACACACGCATATGGACGAGCCACAGATCACCACCGACCTGATCGAAGCACATGGTCTGAAACCCGACGAATACGACCGCATCCTCGAGATCATCGGCCGCGAACCCAGCTTTACCGAACTGGGCATTTTCAGTGCCATGTGGAACGAGCATTGTTCCTATAAATCCTCAAAGAAATGGTTGCGCACCCTACCCACCGAAGGCCCGCAGGTGATCTGCGGCCCGGGCGAAAACGCGGGCGTCGTGGATATCGGCGACGGTCAGGCCGTGGTGTTCAAGATGGAAAGCCACAACCACCCCAGCTATATCGAGCCCTACCAGGGCGCGGCCACCGGCGTGGGCGGCATCCTGCGCGACGTGTTCACGATGGGCGCGCGGCCCATCGCGGCGATGAACAGCCTGTCCTTCGGCGAAACCGACCATCCGAAAACCCGCCAGTTGGTGCATGGCGTGGTCGAAGGGATCGGCGGCTATGGCAACTGCTTCGGCGTGCCCACCGTGGGCGGTGAAGTGCGCTTTCACCCCGCCTATAACGGCAACTGCCTTGTGAACGCCTTTGCCGCGGGCCTGGCCGATGCCGACAAGATTTTCTACTCGGCCGCCAGCGGCGTTGGCATGCCCGTGGTCTACCTGGGCGCCAAAACAGGCCGCGACGGTGTGGGCGGGGCCACCATGGCCAGCGCCGAGTTCGACGAAACGATCGAGGAAAAGCGCCCCACCGTGCAGGTGGGCGACCCCTTTACCGAAAAGCGCCTGATGGAGGCCACGCTGGAACTGATGCAGACCGGCGCGGTGATCTCGATCCAGGATATGGGCGCGGCGGGGCTGACCTGCTCGGCCGTGGAAATGGGCGACAAGGGCGGGCTGGGCGTCAAGTTGCAACTCGATGACGTGCCCCAGCGCGAAGAGGCGATGACCGCCTACGAAATGATGCTGTCAGAGTCCCAGGAACGGATGCTGATGGTTCTGCGCCCCGAAAAAGAGGCCGAAGCGCGCGCCGTCTTTGAAAAATGGGACCTGGATTTCGCCATCGTCGGTGAAACCATCGCCGAGGACCGATTTTTGATCCTGCACGGCAATGACGTTAAGGCCGATCTGCCGCTGTCGAAACTCAGCTCGGCCGCCCCCGAATACGACCGCCCGTGGGAGCCGACCGCGCCGGCCGAGCCGGTCGAGGACGTGCCGGGCGTCGATCCGGTCGACGCGCTCAAGGCGCTGATCGGCAGCCCCAACTATGCCGCCAAGCAATGGGTTTACGAGCAATACGACACGATGGTGATGGCCGACACCGTGCAGGCCCCGGGCCTGGGCGCGGGCATCGTGCGGGTGCATGGCACCGACAAGCTGCTGGCCTTTACCAGCGACGTGACGCCCCGCTATGTGCGCGCCAACCCCGTCGAGGGCGGCAAGCAGGCCGTGGCCGAGGCGTATCGCAACCTCTGCGCCGTGGGCGCGCGGCCCTTGGCAACCACCGACAACCTGAATTTCGGCAACCCGGAAAAGCCTGAAATCATGGGGCAATTCGTGGGCGCCATCAAAGGCATCGGTCAGGCATGCAGCGCGCTCGACACACCCATCGTGTCGGGCAACGTGTCGCTTTACAATGAAACCGATGGCCAGGCGATCCTGCCCACGCCCACGATCTGCGCCGTGGGCCTGATCGACCATGCCGACCACGCCATCACCGGCCAGGCGCGCGACGGGCATGTGGCGCTGCTGGTGGGGGAAACCCGCGGGCATCTGGGCCAGTCCGCCCTGCTTTACGAGGTGTTCAACCGCGAAGACGGCGATGCGCCCCATGTCGATCTGGCGACCGAGCGCGCGCATGGCGAGTTCATCCGCGCCAATCACGAGATCATCCGCGCCTGCACCGACCTGGCCGATGGCGGGCTGGCGCTGGCCGCGTTCGAGATGGCCGAGGCCGGCGGCGTTGGCGTGCATATCGACGAGGACGACACCGCCCAGCTTTTCGGCGAGGACCAGGGCCGCTATCTGATCGCGTGCAATTTCGACCAGGCCGAGGCGCTGATGATCGCTGCAGGACAGGCCGGTATCCCCCTGAAAACGGTGGGGAAATTCACCGGCGATACGGTGCGTTTCGGCAGCGTCGAGGCCCCCCTGGCCGAGTTGTCGGCGCTCTATCGCGGCGCGTTCGAGGCGGCGGTGGGCTAAGGCCCGCCTTGCGGCCAAGGCACATCGCCTCTACATCTTTTGGCAAGACCAAGCACGACGGAGTGATCCACATGCCGATGCACCCCCAAGAGATCGAAGACCTGCTGCGCGAAACCTTCCCCGATGCGCAGATCATCGTCGAAGGCGACGATGGCGTGCACATGTCGGCGGTGGTCATCGACGAAAGCTTTCGCGGCAAGAACCGCGTGCAGCAGCAGCGCGCCGTCTATGCCGCGCTGAAGGGCAAGATGGACGGCCCCTCGGGCGAGCTGCACGCGCTGGCGCTGACCACCCGCGCGCCGGATTGACGCGATGGGCACCGGCCTGACGATTCCGGTGCTGATCGGCCTTATCCTGGCCGTGACGGTGGTGATCGGCATTGTGCGACAGCGCCAGGAACGCCTGGATGACAGCCGCCGCGGCAGCCCGCCGGGGACCGGCTATCACAAGCTGCATTCCCATTACAGTTCGGGGCTGGGCGGACACGACACCAGTTGGACGGTGCCGCGCGACCCGCAGGAATACGCCCGCCGCTTTGTGCCGCCGGGGAAAAAGACAAAGGAAAACAAGGGCCAAGACTAAACGTCGCCCCCCGCCCCCCTTGCGAAGCCGCCGCTGCGCCGCTACGTCCTGGGCAAGTGATCGAAGGTGCACCCGACCGCCGAAAGGAGGCCCAATGGATGCGCGACTGCTTGCCTTTCTAATCCTGTTGCCCTTCGTGGTCGCCTTCGTCTATGCCGGTATCCATGAATATCTGCGGTTCAAGACCCACGGCCGGTCGGATTACGGGCTGGCCTTTGACGAGGAAACCGGCACCACGCATGTCAAGGCGCTAAGCGACAAAGACAACGTCTACGACCCCGAAGACTTTGACCCGAACGACTATAACGACCCGGAATTGCAGGATAATTCCGATGACCCCAAAAGCTGAGAACGAACAGAAAGACCTGATCATGAGCGACGCGAAAACCAAGATCGACGAGACCGTGAAATCCAACGACGTGGTGCTGTACATGAAGGGCACCAAGACCATGCCGCAATGCGGGTTTTCGCAGCGCGTGGCGGGCGTTCTGAATTACATGGGCGTCGATTTCACCGATGTGAACGTGCTGGCAGACGACGAAATTCGGCAGGGAATCAAGGACTATTCCGACTGGCCGACGATCCCGCAGCTGTATGTGAAGGGCGAGTTCGTGGGCGGCTGCGACATCGTGACCGAGATGACCTTGTCGGGCGAGTTGGACGAGCTGTTCGACCAGAACGGCGTGGCCTATGACAAGAACGCCGCCGACAAGATCCGCGAAGCCAACGCCTGATTTCGCGCGATTTCTGCACATAACCGCGCAGTAACGCCCCGTGCGGTCAGTTAACGGCGCGCGGTTTGCCCCGGCAACCGCGCGCTTTTTACGTTTTGGAAAGGCATATCGCGCCCCAATCCGGGCTTCGGGCCGATGGTGCGGCAAGGGTTGCCCGAAACCGCGCGGTTTTGCGTCGAAATCGCGCGCCGGCTTT
>JAASTF010000013.1 GCA_021767525.1 Paracoccaceae bacterium | reverse complement strand
AGCGCGGTTTCCACGTCCGCCGCGCTGGCCAGCGTGACCTGCCCCACCGTGTCGTCGGGCCGCGCGGGGTTGATGACCTTGTGCACCTCGCCCCCGGCCACATCGCCCGCCAAAAGCGGCCCGGCCTGCCAATGAGTGTCGGCAAAGGGCGCGCGGGCGGCCTCGACCCGCGCCAGATCGTCGATATCGTGCAGATCGAAGCCCTTGGAATTGGGCCGCTCGGGGCGGAACAGGTCGGATGGGTCGCGCACCGCATCCGACCGCTGCGCGCTTTCCAGCGCGTCGAACGGATCGGCCGCGACGGTTGCGGGCGGCACGTCCTCGTCCACGATCTGGTTGACGAAGCTTGAATTGGCCCCGTTCTCCAACAGGCGCCGCACCAGGTAGGCCAGCAAATCGCGATGCGCGCCGACGGGCGCATAGATGCGGCACCGCGTGCCCGCCTGCCCCATAACAAGCGCATGCAGCGACTCGCCCATGCCATGCAGGCGCTGGAATTCGAACGCATCGCGGTTTTCCGCCATTTCCAGGATCGCCGCCACCGTGTGGGCGTTGTGGGTGGCGAATTGCGGATAAATCCGGTCGGTCATGCCCAACAGCTTTTGCGCACAGCACAGGTAAGACACATCGGTGGCAGGCTTGCGGGTGAACACGGGAAAGCCCGACAACCCCTCGACCTGGGCACGCTTGATTTCCGTATCCCAATAGGCGCCCTTGACCAGCCGCACCATCAGCTTGCGGTCCAATTCTTCGGCCAGGGCGTGCAGCCAGTCCAGAACCGGGCCCGCGCGCTTGCCATAGGCCTGAACCACCACGCCGAACCCATCCCATCCGGCCAGGCGATCGTCGCGCAGCACCGCCTCGATCACATCCAGCGACAGGTCCAGCCTGTCGGCCTCTTCCGCGTCGATGTTCAGACCCATATTGGCCTGCCGTGCCATCAGCGCCAGTTCCAGCGTGGTTTCGACCAACTCGGTCATCACCCGGTCGCGCTGACCCACCTCGTAACGCGGATGCAGCGCGCTCAGCTTGATCGAAATGCCGGGATTTTCACGGATATCATCCGATTTGCACTGGGTGGCCAGCCGGGTGATCGCGTTGGCATAAGATGCCTTGTAGGTCTGCGCATCGGCCGCGGTCAGCGCCGCCTCGCCCAGCATGTCATAGGAAAACGTATAGCCCTGGTTGGCCCGGTCGCGGCCGCGTTTGACCGCCTCGTCGATATCGCGGCCCAGAACGAACTGATGCCCCAGCTCTTTCATCGCGCGTCCCACGGCCGAGCGGATCACCGGCTCGCCCAACCGCTTGACGGCGCCGTGCAGCACGCTGGCCAGCCCCGGTTCTTCATCCTGGCGCAGCACGCGGCCCGTCAGCATCAGCCCCCAGGTCGAGGCATTGACCAGGCTCGACGAAGACCGCCCCAGATGCGCCCCCCATTCCGAAGGCGCGATCTTGTCTTCGATAAGATCGTCAATGGTTTCGCGGTCGGGCACACGCAACAAGGCCTCGGCCAGGCACATCAGCGCGACGCCTTCCTTGGTCGACAGCCCGTATTCTGCCAGGAACACCTCCATCAACCCCGGGCGCCCGTTGCCACGGATCTTTTCGACCAGCCCCCGCGCGCGATCATGCGCCGCGGCACGGGCTTGCGGCAAAACCGGGTGCGCGGCCTGCAAATCCTGCAAAACGGCCTCCTCGGGCGCGTGATGGGCGGTGCGAATGGCGCGGCGAAGCGGATCAAGACGGGACATCGGGGCCTCCTGACAGGAAAATGGCGGGCGTTGGTAAATGATACCAAAGATTGAACAAGACATTATCCTGTTGCACGGCGCAGTCACGTCGATTAGCCTTTTCTTCGCCGCTTTACATAGGACGATGGATGCCCCGGAACACCGAAACCGCCCCGCTTGACCGGATTGACCGCAAGATCCTGCGCACGCTGTCGGCCGAGGGGCGGCTGCCTATCGCCGAACTGGCCCGCCGCGTCGGCCTGTCGAAAAGCCCCGCCCAGGTGCGGCTGAAACGGCTGCAGGAGCAGGGCTATATCCAAGGGTTCCGCGCGGTTCTGAATCCCGCGAAACTGGGTCTGAACCACGTGGCCTTCGCCGAGGTCAAGCTGACCGATACGACCGAAAAGGCGTTGAGCGCCTTCAATGCGGCGGTCATGCAAGTGCCCGAGATCGAGGAATGCCACATGATCGCCGGCAGCTTCGATTACCTGATCAAGGTGCGGACGGCGGATATCCAAAGCTACCGGCAGGTTCTGGGTGAGGTGATCTCGGCCCTGCCTCATGTCGGCGCAACCTCGACCCATGTTTCGATGCAAGCGGTCAAGGAAAGCGGGGTCTGAGGTATTGCGCCGCGGGCTGCGCCCGCGCCGCCCGATTGGGGGCTCTGCCCCCGTCTGCCTGCGGCAGACTCCCCCGGGATATTTATGGAGAGAGGAAACAAGGGGGCCGCGCGAACGACCCCCTTGCCGGAAAGCTCTTCGCTTCCCCTCTCACGGTCATCGGCATCCCTGCCTGTCCCGCGAAAACAGAAAACCCGATTAACCTTAAACAATCGTTTCCTCTCTCCATAAATATCCCGGGGTGTGGGGCAGAGCCCCACGGCCTGCGCGGCCTGAGCGCAAATAATAGTGGGCGCCGCAGGCGCGCCTTTGGATCAAATGGATCAAACGCGGTAATAGTCGCGATACCAGGCGACGAAACGCGCGATGCCATCCCTTACGTCGGTTTGCGGGCGGTATCCGGTCAAATCCTGTAACAGCGTCGCATCGGCCCACGTGGCCGGCACGTCGCCCTTTTGCATCTCCATCATGTTGCGCTTGGCGGGCACGCCCAGCACATCCTCGATGGCATCGACGAAATCCAGCAGACGCACCTTGTCGGAATTGCCGATATTGACGACCCGCCAGGGCGCGACGGACGACAGGCTGTCGCCGGACGCGATGGCGTCCGGGCTGTCGGGGCGTTCGGGCACCGCGTCGATCAGCAGGCAGATGCCGCGCACCAGATCGTCGATATAGGTAAAATCGCGATACATCTCGCCGTGGTTGTAGATGTCGATGGGCCGGCCCTGCAATATCGCCTGCACGAATTTGAAAAGCGCCATGTCAGGCCGTCCCCAGGGCCCGTAAACGGTGAAAAAGCGAAACATCGTCGTTGGCAGCCCATAAAGATGAGCATAGGCATGGCCCATCGCTTCGGTCGCCTTTTTGGTGGCGGCATAGATCGTCAGTTGCGTGTCGGCCTTGTCCGTTTCGGCATAGGGCATATCGGTGTTCGCACCATAGACCGAGCTGGTCGAGGCCATCAGCAGGTGATCCACCGCGTGGCGCCGCGCGGCCTCCATCACGTTGAAGGTGCCCACCACGTTGGCATCGATATAGGCGCGCGGGTTTTCCAGGCTGTAGCGCACGCCGGCCTGGGCGGCCAGGTGCACGATCACGTCCGGCGCGACGGCATCGACGGCGGCCTGCAATGCGGCGTCGTCTTCCAGCATCGCCTCGGTCGCGGTGAAATGCGAGTGCTGGCGCAGCATCGCATGGCGGCGTTGTTTCAGGGAAACATCGTAGTAATCTGTCATCCCGTCGAAGCCCGCGACCTGCCAGCCCTCGTCCAGCAGCGCCTGCGCCAGGTGATAGCCGATGAAGCCCGCCGTGCCGGTGATGAACGCCTTGCGCATGGTGCCGCCCTTTGCCTGCCTGCCCAAGGGCTTACCCCGCATCGCGGGCGCGGGCAACGGCAGCGATGGCGTGGGCGACATCCTTTGGCCTTGTGCGGTGGTTCGTGATGGCGGCGCGCAGCGCGGTGATGCCGTCGATGGCGACTGTGGAAAACACCGCCGCGCCCGACAGTTGCAAGTCTTGCGCGATGCGGATGTTCAGTGCCGATTGTGCGCCCGCGTCAAGCCGCGCATCGGCGGTAAAGACACACAGGTTCGACACCACCGGCGCCAGCAGCGCCATATGCGGATCGTCCGACACCAGTGCCCCCATCTGCGCCGCGCCGGCGCAATTGTCGGCAATCGCCGCGCCCAGCCTGTCGGGGCCATAGGCCACCAGCGCGGCCCAGACCTTGAGCGCGCGATTGCCCCGCGACAGGTCCGTGCCATAGTCGCAAAACCACGGCTCGCCCCCGGCCAGCCCGCGCGCCTGCCCTGCCAGGTACGACGGCCGCGCGGCAAAGGCGCCGCGGTGGGCCGCCTCGTCCCGCACCAGCACCATGCCGCACTCATAGGGCACATACATCCACTTGTGGAAATCGCAGGCCAGGCTGTCGGCGCGGTCGATCCCGTCGGTCAACCCGGCCCAAGGCGTGCCCGCCAGCCGGGTCCAAGCGCCGAATGCCCCGTCGACATGCAGCCACAGCCCCTCGTCCCGGGCCAGGTCGGCCAGCGCGTGCAGATCGTCGAACCGGCCCAGGTCGACCGTGCCGGCGCTGCCGATGATGGCAAACGGCTGCGCGCCATCCGCGCGGTCGGCGGCGATGGCCGCGCGCATCGCCGGAATATCCACACCCGACCGCGTTTCAGGCAGGCAGCGCAGGTTGCCGCCGCCGATCCCCAGCAATTCCAACGCCTTTTTCGTTGCGTTATGGACGCCCGCCCCGGCATAGGTGGTCAGCCGCGCGGCGCCTTGCCCGTGCTGGCGCACCCCCGGCCCCAGCGCGCGCAGACGCGCGCAGGCCAGCGCGATCACCGTCGCCTGGCTGGTGCCGGTGACCAACACGCCACTGGCCGTGTCGGGAAAGCCGAACACACCGCGCGCCCAGTCGATCACCGCGCGCTCGATATACACCGCGCCGTGATCGCGCCCGCCCAGATTGGCGTTCATCGTGGCGGCCACCAATTCCGACATCAGCCCCGAGGCCAGCCCGGTGCCATGCACCCAGCCGAAAAAGCGCGGATGGGTGTTGCCGGTGCCGTGGGGCAGCACCTCGTCCGCCAGGCGTTGGGCCAGTGCCGCCTCGCCCACGCCCAGGCCGCGATCCAGCGCATAGCCCGCGCTTGTATCCCCCGGCACCGGCTGCCAGGGGCGGTCGCGCGCGGCCTCGAATTGATCAAGGCAGGCATCGAGCAGCCTGTGCGCCGCGGCGCGAAACTCATCGGGATCGTCGGGGTCGAGGCTCATTGGCGCGCTCCAGTATCTGACGAAGATTGGGACAATCGCAGGCGGATGCCAATGCAAAGATGGCTGCATCGAGGCCATCAAACAGCAACGCAGAGCAATAAGCGATCAGTTATCTGGCGATGCGCATCGGTGCTTCGACGTGAATCCGTGCCCTTGGTCAGCGCCTTGGTCGATCCATTTTTTGCACCAAAGACAAGCCTCTGATCTAATATCTGGATTTGTGTCCAACTTCCGGCCAATATACCGACGCGAGAATCCTGAAACTCAGCACTATCGAAAGAGGGGAATCATGGCAGCGTCTCGATCTGCGACAAATCAGGCACTTTTCCATACGAAGAACGCATCCGATCCACGAAGCGAGGAATTGCAGAATTACCCCGTCGACGATCACCATGCTGCAACGACACCCATGGGCGTTTACGCCGTCGATATGGACATGCGGCATCGACCAGCCGTGAACCTGGTCTTGCGCGGGCGCGAGCATGAACCTCAAGTCGTTCGTTTCATCCAGAATAGGTGCGGCAATGGTGACGTGATCCAGGCCGGCGCCTTCTTCGGCGATATGCTGCCGGGAATCTCTGCAGGCCTTCGAGACGGTAGTATTGTGTGGAGTTTCGAGCCCAACGCCAGAAACCACTATCTGGCAACAAAGACCATCCAAATGAACCGCTTGGAAAACGTGCGGTTGATCAATGCGGGCCTCGGTGAGTGCTCAAGAAACGCCGAACTGGTAACGCGTTCAGAAGATGGCACCAATTTGGGTGGGCTGTCTCATATTTCCGGCGCGGGAAACCGGAAAGAGACCAGTATCGGCGCCACCGAAGACGTCCGACTTGTCGCAATCGACGAGATCGTGCCGAAAGAGCGCCATGTATCGGTCATCCAACTGGATGTTGAAGGGTTCGAGCTCGAAGCGCTTGCTGGCGCAAGAGAAACTATTCGCCGTTGCAAACCCGTTTTGATACTTGAATTCGTCGAAACCGCATCGAAGGTGAACGAGGTTTTGCCGGGCATGGGTTACCAGGCCGTTGGAAGGCTGCATAACCGGAACACTGTGTTTGTGACGTTGGCGTGATCCAGGGCGCGGTGCCACGCTTGCGGGTGAAATGGTGCCCCCACACGGACTCGAACCGCGGACCTACTGATTACAAATCAGTTGCTCTACCAGCTGAGCTATAGGGGCACGAGCGCGGGGATACGCAAAGCCGCGCGCCCGCGCAAGAGGGTTTTCAGCGATTGGCCCGCGCCAGCAGCCCCACGGCCGCCAACCCGACCGCGATCACCAGCATCGCCGCCGGTGCCGCGTCGCCCAGGTTTTCCAGGCTGGCCTGTTCGTGCACGCGGGTCGCCAGCGTGTCGAAGTTGAAGGGCCGGAGCAGCAGCGTGGCGGGCAGCTCTTTCACGCAGTCGACGAACACCAGCAACAGGGCAGAGCCGACCGAGGCGCGAATAAGCGGGTAATAGACCTGCCCCAGCACCTGGCCCTGGGTGCGGCCCAGGCTGCGCGCGGCCATCGGCAGGCTGGGCGAGACGCGCCCCATCGCCGCATCCGCCGCGCCCTGGGCGATGGCAAAGAACCGCACGCCATAGGCCAGCACCAGCGCAAAGGCCGATCCGGTCAGAACCAGGCCGATATCCACGCCGGTCAGCGCCTCGACCCCGTCGGCCAGCGCGTGATCGACCGAGGCCAGCGGGATCAGGATGCCCACGCCCAAGACCGCACCGGGCGCGGCATAGCCGATCGTCGTCAGCGGCAGCAGCACGCGCGGCAGGCTGCGGCCCGACAGGCGCACGCCGTAGACCATGAACACCCCCGCCAGCACCGTCACCCCGGCGGCGATGCCGCAGACGGTCAGGGTGTTCCACAGGGCCCCCATCAGCTCGGGGTCGGCCCAACGCTCGGCATTGGCCAGGGCGTGGCTGCCGATGACGCCCGCCGGCAGGACAAAGCCGATGGCAAAGGGCAGCGCGCAGGCGGTAAAGGCCAGCCAGCCGGCCGCCCCGGTCAGCGCCTGGCGCGGCACCGCGCGATGCCGGCCGGACATGTTGAAAAAGCGCAGGCGGCGGCGGCTGTATTTTTCCAGCGTGACCAGCAGGATCACCAGCACCAGCACGACGCTGGCGATCTGCGCCGCGCCGCCGGCATTGTTGCTTTCCAGCCAGACGCTGAAGATGCCGGTTGTCAGGGTTTGCACGGCGAAGTAATCGACCGTGCCGAAATCGTTGACGGTTTCCATCATCACGATCGCCATGCCTGCGGCGATGGCCGGCCGCGCCAAGGGCAGACCCACGCGCCAGAACCGGCCCCAGGCGCCGGTGCCCAGGCTCATGGCGACCTCTTCGCTGGCGCCCGATTGCTCGCGGAACGCAGCGCGGCCCAGCAGGTAGACATAGGGATAAAGCGCCGCCGTCAGCACGATCACCGCCGCCCCGATCGAACGGATTTCGGGAAACCAGTAATCCCGCGCGCTTTGCCATCCCATCAGCTGGCGCAGGCCGGTCTGCACCGGGCCCGCATATTCCAGCAGATCGACCAGCGCATAGGCGCCGATATACGCCGGGATCGCCAGCGGCAGCAGCAACAGCCATTCCAGCCAGCGCGAGAACGGAAAGCGATAGCGCGCGATCAACCAGGCCGCGCCGGTGCCCACCATGCCCGAAAGAATGCCAACCGCCAGCATCAGGATCGCGGTATTCGACAGGTAGCGCGGCAAGGTGGTGGCGATCAGGTGCGGCCAGATGTTCTCGCGCGGGGTCAACGCGATGACCAGCACCGCGACGATGGGCGCCATGACCACCACGGCGATCACCAGCGCCCCGACCGACCACAGCCCGCCACCGGGGATGATGCGCCGCGCGCGGGGGGAAATCGTGCTTGCCTCGCTCATACCGCTCCTCTGCCCGAAACCGGTTTAACTGTCCAGAAAAGAGCGTATATTGCGCCCTTGTCACGTTCAAAACAGCCGGAAACCCGCATGCAGGTCGTCCTTCACGCAGGCGCGCATAACACCGACGAGGACAGGTTGGTCAAATGCCTTTTGCGCAACCGCGACGATTTTCGCCAGCGCGGCATCGCGGTGCCGGGGCCATCGCGCTATCGGCGGCTGCTGCGCGACACGCTGCACGCGATGTCCGAGGGCACGCTGGCGCCCGACGCTCGCGACATCCTGCTGGACGCGATCCTGGACGAGGATCACCCCAAGCGGCTGCTGCTGTCGAACGACAACTTCTTTTCCGTGCCCAAGCTGGCGGTGGCCAAGGGCGTGTTCTATCCCCGTGCCGAGATCAAGCTGGCGCATCTGGCCCGCATTTTCGCCCAGGATCGGCTTGAACTGTTCCTGGCCATCCGCAACCCGGCGACCTTTCTGCCCGCCGTTCATGCCGACGCGCCGGAGATGCGGTTTGACGATTTCATCGACGGCACCGACCCGCGCGATCTGCGCTGGTCCGAGTTGATCGGACGCATCCACGCTCATGTGCCCGGGCTGGGGATCACCGTCTGGTGCAACGAGGACACGCCGCTGATCTGGGCGCAGCTGATCCGCGACATGGCCGGGCTGGACCCGGCGCAAAAGATCATCGGCGGGTTCGACCTGCTGTCTGAAATCATGAGCCAGGCCGGCATGAAACGCTTTCGCGCCTACCTGAAAGAGCACCCCAACATGACGGAAATCCAGAAACGCCGTGTGATCACCGCGTTCCTGGACAAGTTCGCCATCGAAGACGAGATCGAGCAAGAGCTGGACCTGCCCGGCTGGACCGAAGAGCTGGTCGATAGCCTGACCGCGCTTTACGATGACGACGTGTTCCGCATCAGCCAGATGCCCGGCGTGACGATGATCGCGCCCTAAGGGTGTAACACGCTTTCGAACACGCGCCCGAACGACGCCGTGCCCGCCCCGGTTTGTCACGAATCGAATTGCACGTTAACGTCTTCGCGATTTTATCACGACGGAGAGACGACGTTTTGCGTGGAATTTTCATTGCTATGGTTGTCGGATCGATCGCGACCTCTGCGACTGCATCGACCCGCTATTACTACGAAGGCAACCCGTTCACCGACATCCTGGACAACAGTGTCGTGCCCGGCGGCTACAGCAGCGGTGACGCGCTCAGCGGCTGGTTCGATCTCGCCAGCCCGCTGACGTTGCAGCCATTCACCGATATCTCGTCCCTCGTGCTGGATTTCGAGTTCAGCGACGGGAACAACACGATCTCGGCAGTCGATGCCACGGTTTCCAATTTCCAGGTCGGGGTGGACGCGACAGGTGATCTAACCGAATGGGCCATCATCATCGGGGAAGGCGCAACCCCTGTTTCGGCAGGCGAGCTTGGCGATGACGCCGCTGCGTTCTTCACGGTTTCCGCGTCTTCTTTGGCCTTCGACAGCGGAAACTACACCATCTGCCTGGCATCGCCCTGTTCGACCAATCTCAACACCCGTTTCGACCAGGCCCGGGTCGACGACAACCCGGGCACATGGCGATCCGTCCCCATGAACCCGGTGCCCCTGCCCGCCTCAGCCTGGCTGTTGATCGGCGGTCTTGCGGCCGGCTTTTCGGTCACGCGCCGGGTGAAACGCGGCTGAAAGGGCAACGCGGCGCCTGCTGGAAAGCGGCGGCGCAACGTGGCCCTTCGCGCAAAAGGTCAGCCCATCCCGAGGGCTGATTTGTACATTTCAAGAACCGCCTCTTCCTCGGCGATGTCGTCGGGCTCGCGCTTGCGCAGCGCGATGACCTTGCGCATCACCTTGGTGTCGTAACCGCGCGACTTGGCCTCGGCCATCACCTCTTTTTGCTGGTCGGCGATGTCTTTCTTTTCCATCTCCAGCCGCTCGAAACGCTCGATGAACTGGCGCAGCTCGTCGGCCGTCACGCGATAGGTGGCGTCGCCCATAGGGGTGTCGTTCTCGTCGATCATCGCTTTGTCCTGCTCGTGGTCAGATGGGTCAAGGCCCCTTTCCTAGCGCCCGCCCCCGCCCCCCGCAAGGGGGATGCGTTGCGCCGGGGCGCGCGATGCGCTAGGCCGCGCGCAACGTATCGAAAAAGGGCGAGACGCGATGGAAATCCTTGTCTGGATCGGGGCGGCGGTGTCGCTGGTTGGCCTGCTTGGCCTGGTCTACTGCATCCTGCGCGTGGCGCGCGCCAAGCGTGCCGGGCTGGCGGACGAGGCTCTGCGGGCCGAGGTGCAAAAGGTCGTGCCGCTGAACATGGGCGCGCTGATGCTGTCGGTGCTGGGGCTGATGATGGTGATCCTGGGCATCTCGCTGGGCTGAGGCTCGACCTAGCCCGGAATCGCGCGCCGCCGCTTGCCGACACGGTTCAGCGCGTCAAAGCCTTCGCCGTTCTTGACCAGCGCCGCAAAGCCCGGATCGGGGCGATAAAGCGCGGGCCATGTTTCGGCCAGGCGTTGCAACGCGCGCTGCACCTCGAACAGGCCGCACAGGTCGGCGGCCTTCATCGGGCCGCCCCGCCAGCGCGGGAACTGCGCACCCAGCACGCAGGCCACGTCGATATCCGAGGGACGCAGCGCAAGCCCCGCACGCAGCATCCGCGCGCCTTCGTTCGCCATCGCCGCGACCACGCGCAAGCGGATTTCGTCTTCGTCCAGACGCATCGGCGCGGGCGCGGTGCCGAAAAGCAGCGCGCCAAGCCCGTCATCGGCATGGGCATGGCCGGCCGCGTCCCAGGTATAGAATCCCTGCCCCTCGGCGCGGCCGGTGCGCCCCGCCTCGACCAGCCGCGCCAGCGCATCAAGGTGCACGGCAGCTGCGCCGGGCGCGGCGGCCGTCATCCGGCCACGATTCAGAACCGGCTCGAGTCCCAGCATGTCGATCTGGCGAAACAGACCTTGCGGCATACCCCATTGCGCGATCACCCGGTCGATCCGTTCGATCGGCACGCCCAGGGCCAGCATCGCCAGCCCGGCATCGCGCGCCGCGGCCAGGATGCGGTCGGGCAAGGTGCCGCCGCCGGTGCCTGCGCGCACGGCGACCCGGCCCAGCGGGCCGCGCACCAGCGCCACGGCGCTGGCCACCGCCCAGTCGGCGGTGTCCGCGCCGGGGATCACCTCGACCAGTCGCGACGCACCGACGGGGCCGTGGAAATGCAGCCCCATAACGCGATCGGGCGCCTGCGCCGCCCGGGCGATCGGGTCGATCGGCAATAGGCCAGATTGCGTGGCGAGGATCGCATCGGCGCGGGCAACCTGCCCCAGGGCGGCAAACACCTGCGCCTTGGTGCGGGCCACGTCGGCCACCGCCTCGATGACCAGATCGGCCTGCGCAAGATCGGCCAACGCCGTGGTGCCCTGCCACTCTCCGCCGGCGCCGGGTTGTGAGATGACGGCCTGCCCCAGCCGCTGTTGCGCGGCGGACAGCGCCTGGGGCGTGCGTTCGAACTGGATCACGCGCAGACCGGCGGTCAGGCCCATCCGCGCGATGGCGCAGGCCGTCGCGCCGCCCCCGACCACGCCGATCACCGCGATGGGCCGCGCCGCGCCGGGCCTGGTTTCGGGCATGTTCGCGGCGCGCCGCTCGGCCAGGACCAGATGGCGCAGCGCCTGCGACTGGGGCGAGGCCACGGAATCGGTGAAAATTTCGTGTTCCAGCGTCATGCCAGCCGGAAAGGGCAGCAACAAAGCCGCCTCGACCGCCGACACCACGTCGCGCGTGGCCGGGATCGGGCTGGCGGCCACGTCGTCGCGGCGGCGGGCGATCTCGGCCTGGTAACCGGCCGGATCGTCAAAACCGTCGCGCCGGTCGCGCGTTTGCGGGCGCGCCGTGGCAAGGCAATCGCGCGCCACGGCGATGGCCGCGCCGATCAGATCGTCGGCATCGAGGATGTCAAAGAGCCCCGGCATATCCGACGCCGGAACGGTTTGGGCGCCAAGCAGCAGGTCCAGCGCCGCCTTCGCCCCCACAAGTCGCGGCAGGCGCTGCGTGCCGCCGGCGCCGGGCGCAAGGCCAAAGGCCAGGTCGGCCATCGCCACCTGCGCGCCGGGCGCGGCAACGCGGGCCGGCGCCGCCAGCGCCAGCTCCAGCGCGGGCCCCGCCGCAACACCACCGATCGCGGCGACCACTGGCTTGCCCAGCGTTTCGATCCGGTCGGCCAGATCACGCGGGGTGGGCGCGGACTGGCCGCCGCCAAGCTCGCGCAGGTCGCTGCCAAGGCTGAAATGCGGGCCCTGCCCGGTCAGCACCACCGCCGCCACAAGCGGATCGGCGGCGGCGCGGTCCAACGCTTCGGCCAGAGCGCCGCGCAGGCGGGGCCCCAACAGATTGCCCGGCGGGGCCTCGAGCGCCAGAACGGCAATGTCGCCCCGTCGCTCGATCCGAACCGTGTCAGATGGCTGTCCCACGCGCGCCTCCTGCGGGGGTATCCCCTTGGTCTGCTTTTCGTTATTTGACGAAAGCAGGGGCGCAAACGCAAGCCCTAGCTGCGCGGAAAGCCGCGGATACTAGGTATTGGGGCAATTTTCAGCCGCAGGCTGCACCGTCAGACCGGCATGTTGTCGAATGCATCCTCGACATGCGCATCTGTCAGCATCTCGTCCAGTTCGTGCAGCCGCGCCGGCACGTGACATCCGGCGGATTCGAGCTGCGCGATCATCGCGTGCAACCGCGTGCGCACCTCTTCGCGCGCATCGGCCGAGCACGAGGCAACCGCCTGCTCCAGCTCTTCGATCATCGGCACCAGTTTGGGATCCTTGACCATGTTCCGGCTCCTTTCCTGAACGTGTCTTTTCGCGCGCAGACCTAAACGGATGCGGCGCAGTCGCGGCACAGCGGCGTGTCCGGCAGGACATCCAGCCGCTCGGCCGAAATTTCCTCTCCGCATTTGGCGCAGACCCCGTATTCACCGTCGCGAATGCGTTGCAGCGCGGCGCGAATGCGGCGGATTTCCTCTTGTCCGGCCTGGCCCAGATGCTCCAGCACCTCGTCGTCCTCGTGTTCGACCGCGGCCTCCTCCCAATCCTTGGAATGCTCGGTATCCAACTCGGCCTCGATGGCGTGCAGGCGGCTGTCCAGTTCCGACAGGCGGTGCAGCAGGGCCTTGCGGCGGTCTTCGATCGTGGTCATGCGCGTTACTCTCCTTTTCGACAGGGCCATCATGGCAGGGCCGTGCAGAAAATGCATTGATACATGTCAAGCGCCCTTGAAACATATTCGTCTTATCGTATATGTTTTGACGAAACGGAGGACACCGACCATGAAACCCGAAGTCACAGCTTTTTTCGACGACGCGACCAACACCATCTCTTACGTCGTCAAGGACCCCGCCGGCAGCAGCTGCGCCATCATCGACAGCGTGCTTGATTTCGATTACTCGTCCGGCCGCACCGATACGCGCTCGGCCGACGAGGTGATCCAGTTCGTCAAGGACAACAACCTGACGGTGGAATGGCTGCTGGAAAGCCACGTGCATGCCGACCACCTGTCGGCCGCGCCCTATATCCAGGAACAGGTCGGCGGCAAGATCGGCATCGGCGACCGCATCAAGATCGTTCAGGACACGTTCGGCAAGGTGTTCAACGAGGGCACCGAGTTTCAGCGCGACGGCAGCCAGTTCGACCAGCTGTTCCAGGAAGGCGACAGCTTTCACATCGGTCAGCTGCGCGGCGACGTTCTGCACACGCCCGGCCACACGCCGGCCTGCCTGACCTACGTGATCGGCGATGCGGCCTTTGTGGGCGACACGCTGTTCATGCCCGATTTCGGCACCGCGCGCTGCGACTTCCCCGGCGGCTCGTCGGAAACGCTGTATAACTCGATCCAGAAAATCCTGGCCCTGCCCGACGATACCCGCATCTTCGTGGGCCACGATTACAAGGCACCGGGCCGCGATGAATACGCCTGGGAAACCACCGTGGGCGAGCAGAAGGCCCGCAACATCCACGTGGGCGCCGGCAAGGACAAGGATGCCTTCGTCAAGATGCGCGACGAGCGTGACGCGACGCTGGCCATGCCCAAGCTGATCATCCCCTCGCTGCAGGTGAACATGCGCGCGGGCCAAATGCCGCCCGCCGATGAAAAAGGCGACGTGTTCCTGAAGGTGCCGGTGAACAAGCTGTAACCGGCCCCACGCCGGGCGCGCCATGCGAACAGAGGCGCGCCCGGCGGGGACATGACGCACAGGACAAGACAGGAAACGCGACAATGGAACAAGACTGGATTTGGGGGCTGATTGGCGGCTTGCTGATCGGCACCGGGGGCGCCGTGTATCTTTTGGCCAATGGCCGGATCATGGGCGCCAGCGGCATCATCGGCGGGCTGGTCGACGGCTCGGGCCATGACACGAAATGGGAACGGCTGGCCTTTTTGGCCGGTGTGGTGCTGCTGCCCATCGTGCTTTACCCGCTTTACGGCGCGGTCGACACGCATATAACCGAGAACTGGGTCGTGCTGGTGGCCGCCGGGCTGCTGGTGGGGATCGGCACGCGACTGGCCAATGGCTGCACCTCGGGTCACGGGGTTTGCGGCATGTCGCGGCTGTCGCTGCGCGGATTTGCGGCGACCGCCATGTATATCACGGCAGGCGGTATCGGCGTTGTGCTGTTCCGCCATCTTCTGGGGGTGATCTGATGCGCAATCTGTTTGCATTCCTGGCCGGCGGATTGTTTGGCGCGGGCCTGTTCATCTCGGGCATGACCGACACATCCAAGGTGCAGGGCTGGCTTGACGTGTTCGGCAACTGGGATCCGACGCTGGCCTTCGTGATGGGCGGCGCGATGATCCCGATGGCGCTGGCCTGGCTGTTGCGCAATCGGCGCAGCACCCCGGTTCTGGGCGGCAGCTTTCCGCCCGCGCCTCCGCAGCGGATCGACCGCAAGCTGGCGATCGGCTCGGTCATGTTCGGCTTTGGCTGGGGCCTGGCGGGGCTGTGCCCGGGGCCGTCGGTGGCATCGCTCAGCTATGGCGGGGCGGGGCACTGGGTGTTCTTCGCCGCGATGATCGCCGGCATGGCGCTGACGCCGACGGTGCGGCGGGCGCTGGACAGGCAAGTTGCGACAGCGTAAAGGCGCGTCATGGATATTCGCCAAATCTCTCCCGACTACGCGGTGTCGCCGCAGATCGAACCGGGTGATCTGGCCGCGATCAAGGCGGCCGGGTTCACCACGGTGATCTGCAATCGCCCCGATGCCGAAAACCCGCCCGCCTTGCAGGCCGACGAAATCGCACGCGCGGCCCAGGCCGAGGGGCTGGCCTTTCACGTGCTGGAACTGACACACCAGACCATGACGCCGGACAACGTGGCCCGGCAGCGCGATCTGATCGCGCAGGCCGATGGGCCGGTGCTGGCCTATTGCGCCAGCGGCACGCGCTGCTCGGTGGTGTGGTCGCTGGGCCAGGCCGGGCGGATGCCCGTCGACGACATCCTGGCCGCAACGCAGAAGGCCGGGTATCAGCTGGACCAGTTGCGCCCCACGCTCGAGGCGCTGGCCACGCAAGCCAAGGACTGACCGCATGGGCAAACGCGCGGCGTCATGCGCCGCGCGCCCGCGGATCGCAGACGCCGGCGGTGTTCGGGGCGTGTCACCGTCGAAACCCATGCTTTGACCAAGCACAACGCCCACCAGACCAGCCGCGCAAAAGCCCTGCATGACCCCCAGCGCGATCAACGTCAGACGCGGCCCGGCTTGATAGCGGCACGCTGAAGCAGCCATGGGGTTCTGCGCCCCGACCCGAAGGATGTGACCCGTCCAGAACGGGCCGGAAGGATGTGACCCTTTCCGGACAGGCCGGTCCGTTTCCGGCATCAGCTCGAACCGCCAAAGGCGCCACTTGCAGGCCAACGAGATCGAAAGTCACGGCACCCCCGCCGCCCGCCAACCGCGTCACCGCACAGGCCACAGCGCCACCCCGGCACGGCCCCCTTGCCAGGCTTGCCCGAAGGCGCGGCCAAGCCGCTGCGCGCCCTTGATCCATGCACCCCGCCCCGCCCTGCCCGCTTGGCCGGTCGACCACGGCTGACAGCCTGCTCCAAACACCGGCCTGCCCGGTGCCTGCCGTGCACGACGCTAGGCGCCCTCGTCCGGGGGCGTGTCGCCGGGGGTCATGATGTCGAAATCAATGGCTGGCGCCATCGCGCCAAGATCGTCCAGCCCAGCCTGGGTGTCGCCGGCATCGTCGCCAAAGCCGAATTCGGACAGGTCGGGCAGGCCCTCGCCCGGGTCGACCTTGGGCAGGTCGTCCATCGGCGCGGGTTTGGGTGGCTCGGCGGGCATATCGATCGTTACCTGTGGCGACTCGGGCGCATCCGTGGCGCCGGCGGCTGGCGCGGGATCGTTTGCCAGGGCACGGATTTCCGCACGGGCCGACAGGCCACGCAGGCGCAAGGCGCGCTGTCCGCTCATCTGGCCCAGAACCGCACGGGCGACGCGGCGGCCCGGCGCGGCCTCAAGCTGGGTGTCCTGCAAAACGCCCGCCGGCAGGCGCAGCACATCGCCCACGCGCAGGCCGCGCGTCTGCGACAAGGGCAGCGACAAGCGGCACAGCACCGCGTCCAACCGCGCGGGCGCGTTCAGCAGACGGTCGCGCAGCGGGCGCGCGGCGGGGCCCGCGCCCTGGCCCTCGTCCGCCGGGGTGTCGGTGGCGGGTGGCGGCGGCTCGGGCAAGGCCAGGGTGATCTCGCCCTCGCGATCGGCGCCAAGGCCGCAGCCCACCCGCATCACCACGTAGTCCTCGGTGCCCAGGGCCAGTGACAGGGCGGTGCCGTCATCGATCATCGCGCCAAAGCGAAAGCCGCGGATACGGGCGATCACCTCGGGCGGTTCTTCCAGCAGCTCGGCGAAGCGGCGCAAGGCGCCTTCGATCAGCGGTTCGGCGATGGCGGCATCGGTGCGGGTGGGCGGGCGCGGCGTGGCCCGGCGCGCATTGACCCGGCCCATCGTCTGCGCCTCGACCAGCGCGGCGGCAAGCTGCGCGTCCAGGATCATGACACCGGGCACGCCATCGGCCCCGTCCAGCAGCAGGATCAACGCGTGCTCGGGCAGATCGTTGGCCAACCCATCGGCCAGGGCGCGCGATTCCTCGACCCCGGTGACGGACAGGCGAAAGCCCAGATCGCCGGCCGCGCAACGTTCCAACGCCAGGCGCAACGCCCGCGCGGGCGACATCGCCCGCGCCTCGTGCGCGGCGCGCGCCGCACGCGCCTTGCGGCGCAACACCATCTGTTCGGCCTGTTGTTCCATGCCCTCCGCCGTCAGAACCCCGGATGCGACGGCAGATTAGGCTGCATTAGGTTACGAAAAGATTGAGGCCGCTATTGCGCGGCAAGCCGCTGCGCCAGCGGCAGCGTCACCCGAAAGGCCGCGCCACCCTGCCCGGGAAGATAGGCGATACTGCCATCCAGCCGCGCCATTATCTCGCGGCAAATGGCCAGGCCCAGCCCGGCGCCGCCGGCCTTCTGGTCGCTGACGCGGCTGAATTTCTCGAACACCACCGCCTGCGCCGCGCGCGGAATGCCCGCGCCATTGTCGATGAAATCGATCAACAGCTCGCCGTCGCGGGCCTGCACGGCGATGGTCAGTTCCGGCGCTTGCGCATCGCAGTATTTCTGCGCGTTAGCGATCAGGTTGATAAACACCTGCGCCAACCGGTCCAGGTCGGTCTGCAACATCACCTGCTCGGCCTGCCGGTCACGATGCAGGCGCAGCGTGCCGTTTTCCAGCCCGGTGGCGGCCACGGCATGGTCGATCACCTCGGACAGCAGCCCGCTGCGCAAATTCAGGCTGACCTGCCCGTTTTCCAGCACGCTCAGATCCAGCAGATCGTCCAGAAGGCGGGTCAGGCGGATCGCCTCGCCATGGATGATGCCGGCGTATTTCGACTGCATCGCCGGGTCGACGGCGCCGCCATCGCGCAGGATTTCCGAGAACGCGCGGATCGAGGTCATGGGCGTGCGCAATTCGTGGCTGATCTGGCTGAGAAACGCATCCTTCTGCACCGAAAGCTGGGTCAGCTTTTCGTTTGCCGCGCGCAGCTGCCGGGCGGTGCGGGTCAGCTCGGCCGACTTGGCTTCCAGCTGGCTGGAATGCTCCATGATCTGGGCGGTTTCATCCGCCACCGCCAACAGATCCTCGACCGAAACTGTGGCCGCCCCCATGATCTGGCCCACCATCGCGTGCGCCGTGGCGGCCCCGACCGACCCCGACAGCTCGCGTTCCAGGCGGGCCAGGAAATCGGGGTTGGGCTCGGGCAGGTAACCGGCCAGGCCCTGGCGGCGGGCCTCGTCCTGGAACAGGGCCTGCGATTGCGCCGGGCCCAGGATGCGCTGCGCCATGACCAGCAGATCCTCGGACTGGGCGGTGCCACCGGCCCAATTCTGGGTGCGCGCGGAATGCTGAAAGACGTTGACGAACTGCGCGCCCTGCAGACGTTCCAGCGGGGTCGGAAAGCTGACCAAAGAGGCCAGGATAAAGCCGCCGGCATTGAACAGCATCGACCAGATGATCGCGTGCACCATCGGATCGATCCCGGTTATCCCGAACAGGGCCTGCGGCCGCAACCATCCCCAGCCCCAGGGGCCTTGCGTCAGCACCGCCTCGGATATCACCACGCCCACGCCAAAGCTGGGCAGCAGCAAACACCAGATCCACAGCGCAAATCCCAGGCTCAGCCCCACCAGCGCGCCCAGCCGCGTGGCGCCGCGCCACAGGATGCCGCCCATCAGCGCCGGCAGGAATTGCGCGACACCGGCAAAGGACACAAGACCGATCGTGGCCAGCGCCGCCCCACCCCCCGACACCCGGTAGAACAGATATCCCAGCGCCAGCACCGCCGCGATCGACAGGCGGCGCGACAGGATCACGACGTGCCGCACATCGCCAGACATCACCGCGCCGCCCCCAGTCAGGCGCAGCCAGATCGGCATGACGATATGGTTCGACACCATCGTGGCCAGCGCAATCGCCGCCACGATCACCATCGACGTGGCGCTGGAAAAGCCACCCAGAAAAGCGAACATCGCCAGCGCCCCCTGCCCCTGGCTCAGCGGCACGGTCAGAACGAACTGGTCGGGGTTGGCGCTGGCCGGCAGGGTTTCCAGCCCCACCACCGCGATCGGCACGACGAACAGGCTGATCAGCATAAGGTATAGCGGAAAGGCCCAGCTGGCGGTGCGAAGGTGACGCTCGTCATCGTTTTCCACCACCAGCACCTGGAACATGCGCGGCAAGGTCAGGAACGCCGCCGCCGACAGAAAGGTCAGCCCCGCCCAGCGCGCGCCGTCGACCTGCCAATGCCCCCGGGCACTGGCGTCGATGCGGGCCAGGGTTTCGCCCACGCCTCCGCCCAGCCCCCAGACCACGAAGACCCCCACCGCCATCAGCGCCGCCAGCTTGACCACCGCCTCGACGGCAATGGCCATGACGACGCCGTGGTGACGCTCGTTCGCGTCCAGGTTCCGGGTGCCGAACAGGATGGTGAACAGCGCCAGCCCCACCGCCACCCACAGCGCGATGTTGCGGTTGTCTTCAAGCGGGGCGGCGTTGGGATCGGCCTGGGCGATCGACGCGAACGAGGCGGTCACCGATTGCAGCTGCAACGCGATATAGGGCGTCGTGCCGATCACCGCGATCAACGTGACGAACACCGCCAGCAAGGTCGACTTGCCATAGCGCGACGAGATCAGGTCGGCGATCGAGGTCACGCGCTGCGTGCGCCCGATGCGCACCAGCTTGCGCAACCCCCACCACCAGCCGATCATCACCAGGGTCGGCCCAAGATAGATCGTCAGGTATTCCAACCCCGACCGGGCGGCATAGCCGACCGCGCCGTAAAACGTCCAGGCGGTGCAATAAATCGACAACGACAGGGTATAGACGACGGGCGAGCGCAACCAGCCGCCCCGCCCCTGCAGCGCCGCGCGTTCGGCCGCGAAGGCCACAAGGAACAATAGCGCCACATAACCCAGGCACACCGCGACCAGCAGGTTCAGGCTGGCCGTCACCGCCATCCCCCCGCATCGGGCTGTGACGGGCTGTCGCCGGCCGTGTCGCTGTCGTCGTCGCGCAGATGGCGCGCGATCACCAGGCTTAACCAGACCAGAAGGATCCACATGCCGAACAGATACAGGATCGCGGATGATGTGGGCAGCCCGCCCTCGGGCCCCGAGGGCCACAGCACCGGCAGGCCGAACAGGACCGACCCCAGCACCGGCAACAGCCGCGCCGCATCGATCAGCCGGCGCTGGCGATAACTGCGCCGTTCAAGAAACAATGGTTGCGGCTTGCGGCTCATGCCGGCACCAGCTCGCGCAACGCCTCCAGCACCTCGGCGTTGGAAAACGGCTTGGTCATGAAGCGGCTGGCGCCCAGGCGTTCGGCCATCTCGCGGTCCTTGGTCTGGCCGCGGGCGGTCAGCATAAGCACCGGCAGGTTTGCGGTTTCGTCGCGGCCACGCAGATCGGTCAGGATCTCGTAGCCCGACCGCCCCGGCAGCATCACGTCCAGGATCACCAGGTCGGGCCGTCTGGCCAGAACGGTGTCGACCGCGTCATGGCCATTGGAATGCGTGTGCACCGTCCATCCATCGCGGCTGAGTATAAAGCTGATCGCCTCGATGATGTTCGGCTCATCCTCGATCACAAGGACATGCTTGCCCATGCCATCGTCCCCTCCCTTTTGCGCGTTTTGCGCCTGGTTTTGCCACAGTTAAACGCGATAGCCGCGCCCAAGTCAAAACCCATCCGCCAGGATCGAGGGCTCGCGCCGCGCGGGGCAATCGCCGCGCGGGCAGATCCGGCAGCTTGCGCCCACCGCGCGGGGGCGGTCGCCGGCGGCGCGCGCGCCGGGATCCTGCGGCACGATCAGCATATGCGCCTCAAGCACGGGCGGGCTGTCGAAATCCATCTCGCCCTGCGGCACGGCGATGGCGAAACACTCGAACCGGCCGCCATCGCGCGCGCCTTGTTCGACCAGCGTGCGGATCGGCGTCATCGGCTGGCTGAGCGCGGTGAACAGCGGCCACAGCGGACAGGCGGCGCCAAAGCGGGGCACGGCAAAACCGTCGATCGGCTTGCGAAAGGTCAGCGTCCCCGAGGCGTCGCAGCTGACCATGCCCAGCGCGCCGGCGGGCCCGTCGGCAGGCAGGCTGGCCAGGCGCCGCATCGCCACCGGCAAAGACACGCCAAAGGCGCGCGCCACCGCGCCCGGGTCGGGCCGGTTCTGCGCGCACCACGCCTGCAGCCGCGCGCCCGGCAATTGCCGCGCCTCGTGCGCATAGCGGGTCAGCCAACCGCGCGCCCGCGCCCGCGCGGGCGGCGATGTCAGCGCGGCGGCGGCCTGCTCCAGCAGCGCGTCTATCGCGCCCGTCCCGCCCTGTTCCAACGTGGGCAGGTGCCAGCCCTGTTCGGTCAGCCAGGCATCCAGCTCTTCCTGGGGGGCGGCGGCCTCGGTGCCTTCGGCCTCGCGGTCAAGGTAGGTGACAAGCGCCTGCGCGCTATCGGCCAGGCGGGCGGCATCCTCGTTGATGTTGCGTTGAAAGCGGTCGCGCCACTCGGGCTCGATCTCGCGGGTGTCGGCCAGGATCGCCGCGGTCGAGCGGATCGCGGTCACGGTCGACAGCACCTCGTGCAGGGCGGCGGCCAGGTGCGGATCGTGGGTCAGGCGATCGGTCAGGGTTTCGACCGTGCGTTCCAGAGTGGCCACGCGGCGATGGCTGCGCGCCAGCACCTCGGCCCAGCCCGGAAACCGTCCGGCGAACTCCTCGGCCTGCTCGACTTCGGCGCCGGCGCCGGAATGGGCGGCGCGGGCCTCGCGCAGCGTGGCGATCAGCGCGGCCTCGGCGCCCTCGGTCAGCTGCGCGGGCTCGACCCCCAGCTCATGCGCGATGGCCACCAGCACCTTACCGCCGATTCTGCGCTTGTTGTGCTCGATCAGGTTGAGATACGAGGCCGAGATTCCGACCCGCCCCGCCAGGTCGGCCTGTCGCAGCCCCGCACGCATCCGCCTTTCGCGGATGCGGGTTCCGGTCAATTGCCCCTGCGGCATGGCCTCTCCTTGTCTTTATTGCGCGGAATCAAGGGTTTTCTGCGTTGCGGAATAATTAATTTACAAAGCATACAACAGTATTGTGCAGGTTTTTACAAAAAAATTCTTTCGCCACAAGCAGTTGTTGCGAAGTTTTCTGTCCTGCCCCGATAATGGCTTTGCACAAACGTGCCCGCGGGGACCCGCCTGGAGGAGGCCCCTCGCATAATACGAAACGGGAGGATTACATGTCCAAAACCAACCTGACGCGCCGCGGCGTGCTGAAAACCGGCGCCGTGGCCGGTGCCGGCCTGGCGCTGCCGACCTACCTGTCGGCGGCCAGCCATTCGGGCTTTACCAACGCACCGGGCGACAGCTCGGTCACCCTGGGCTTCAACGTGCCGCAGACCGGACCCTACGCCGACGAGGGCGCAGACGAACTGCGTGCCTATGAACTGGCGGTCGAGCATCTGAACGGCGGCGGCGACGGCGGCATGCTCAACACCTTCAGCTCGAAGGCGCTGGACGGCACCGGCATCCTGGGCCGCAAGGTGGAATACGTCACCGGCGACACCCAGACCAAGTCGGACGCCGCGCGCGCCTCGGCCAAGTCGATGATCGAAAAAGACGGCGCCATCATGATCACCGGCGGCTCGTCCTCGGGCGTTGCCGTGGCCGTTCAGGCGCTCTGCCAGGAGGCGGGCGTGATCTTCATGGCCGGCCTGACCCACTCCAACGACACCACCGGCAAGGACAAGCGCGCGAACGGCTTCCGCCACTTCTTCAACACCGAGATGTCCGGCGCCGCGCTCGGCCCGATTCTCGAGGCCAACTACGGCAAGAACCGGCGCGCCTACCACCTGACCGCCGACTACACCTGGGGCTGGTCGCAGGAAGGCTCCATCAAGAAGTACACCGAAGCACTGGGTTGGCAGACTCAGGCCGCCGTACGTACCCCGTTGGGTGCTGGTGACTTCTCTCAGTACATCACCCCGGTTCTGAACTCCGGCGCTGACGT
>JAASTF010000175.1 GCA_021767525.1 Paracoccaceae bacterium | reverse complement strand
GCGGCGCGGGTGGTCTGCTTTCGGTCGGTGGGTGGATACATGTTCGACCTGCTGAGCGTGGCAGCCCAGCCAGGCAGCGCCGTGGGCTATTTCAGCGCCTGACCGGCCGGTCGGCGGCGTGGCCGCGCGGGCGCGTCACCGACCCGCGCGGTGCCGCTGATTTGCGCCATCTGGCAAGGGCTTGCGGGCCAGGAGCGGCAGGGCGGGCCGTGCAAAATTACACAGGCCCCCACAGTCATGCGGGGTTGACGCGCCGCCATGACCGAACCACTTATCCCTCAATAGCAATTTAAACGAGGGAGCAAACACATGGCTTTCGAACTTCCTGATCTTCCCTATTCCCACGACGCATTGGCCGATCACGGCATGAGCCGCGAAACGCTGGAATACCACCACGACATTCACCACAAGGCCTATGTCGACAACGGCAACAAGGCGATTGCCGGCACCGAGTGGGAAGGCAAGTCGGTCGAAGAGATCATCAAGGGCACCTATGACCCCAAGGCCGTGGCGCAAAACGGCATCTTCAACAACGCCTCGCAATACTGGAACCACAACCAGTTCTGGGAAATGATGGCCCCCGGCGGCACCGGCATGCCCGGCGAGCTGGAAAAGGCGCTGACCGATGCGTTCGGCTCGGTCGACAAGTTCAAGGAAGATTTCGCCGCCGCGGGCGCGGGCCAGTTCGGTTCGGGCTGGGCATGGCTGGTGCAGGACACCGACGGCAGCCTGAAAATCACCAAGACCGAGAACGGCGTGAACCCGCTGTGCTTTGGTCAGACTGCCCTTTTGGGTTGTGACGTTTGGGAGCATTCCTACTACATCGACTTCCGCAACAAGCGCCCGGCTTACCTGCAAAACTTCCTGGATAACCTGGTGAATTGGGAAAACGTTGCCAGCCGGATGACGTGACGCCGCGTTCTATTCTGAATTGAAAGCCCGCCGTTTTCGGCGGGTTTTCTTTTGCCTGCGCTTGTGCGACACGGCGCGTCTGTATGGTTTTCGCTACGCGCGACACGGATTGTGGGGTATCCTGTCAACATATTTTGCGTGGGGACGAAATGTCTTTGCTCGACAGAACCGAGTCTCATCTGCGTGCCCTGTGGGAGCGCGCCGACAGCTCTGTGGTTTCAGATTTTTTCACCGAGGATGCCAAGATCCACGGGCTTGAGGAAATGGAGCTGATGGGCCCGGCCGAGTTCGCCGCCTTTCACGCCATGGTCTTGCGCCAGTTCCGCGATGTGCGGCTGGGCGAGATGACCGGCGTCGAACAAGAGGGCCGCGTCGCCATGGCCTTTCGCGTTCACGCGACCGAGCGCAAAAGCGAGCGCGCGGTCAGCTGCATGGCCTTTCTTATGGCGCGGTTTCGCGGGGAAAAGGTGTGCGAGGGGATGAATTTCCTGGATTTCCTGACCCTGTTCGAACAGGCCGGCCGCTTGCCGCCGCGCACGCGCGACATGTGCCTTTTGGGCAATGTCCTGACCCTTGTGCCGCTGGATCGCCGCCGCGCGCATTGAGGCTGGCGCCCGCTGGCCTGCGTTGTTAACGCTGACGCAGGGCGAAGGATCGGGTGACATGGGCAGCGAGGCAGGCAAGGGCATAGCGGCGATGGTGGCGGCGGCCACTGTTTGGGGCTTGTCGCCGCTCTATTACAAGCTGCTGACTCATATCCCCCCGATCGAGGTTCTGGCCCATCGCACGGTTTGGTCGGTCGTGTTTTTCGCGCTGATCCTGGGCGTGCAGGGGCGGTTGGGCCAGATGCGCGCGGCGCTGAACAGCTGGCGCAAGGCGGCCATCGTGATGGCGGCGGCGCTGATGATCTCGACCAACTGGTTTGTCTTTATCACCTCGGTCGGGCTGGGCCGTGTGACCGAGGCGAGCCTGGGCTATTACCTGTTTCCGCTGGTCGCGGTGGCGCTGGGGCGCGTGGTGTTCGGCGAGCGCCTGGGCCGGGCGCAGCGGGTGGCGGTGGCCATGGCGTTTCTGGCCGTGGTGTTGTTGACCTGGGGCTTGGGCGTGCCGCCCTGGATCGCGCTGATCCTGTCGGGCAGTTTCGGCCTTTACGGCGTCGTGAAAAAGCGGCTGGACGTGGGGCCGGTGGTGTCGGTCACCGCCGAGGTGGCGATGCTGGCGCCCATCGCGGTGGTCGTGCTTGGCTGGTTCCACCTGGCCACGCCCGATGCGGCCTTTGGCTGGGACGCGCCTTTGGATGTCTTTCTGTTGATGTTCTCGGGCGTTCTGACGGGCGCGCCGCTGATCCTGTTCAGCTATGCGGCGCGGCGGGTGCGGCTGGGCACGATCGGTCTGGTGCAATACCTGAACCCGACATTGCAGTTCCTGGTTGCCGTCGTCCTGTTCGGTGAAGTGTTCGGCCAGTGGCACGCCATTGCATTCACCCTGATCTGGGCGGCGCTGGCGATCTATAGCTGGGCCACCTGGTCTCAGGACAGGGCGGCGCGCAGGGCGGCGGTCAATGCCGGCACGTCCTGAACCACATGCACGAAATCGCGCAGCGATGCGTCGGCAAAGCCATGCGCGATGACGTGATCGACCAGCCCCACCAGCGGCTGCCAGAACCCTTCGGTGTCGAGCAGCAGGATGGGCTTGGCATGCAGCCCCAGCTGGCGCCAGGTCAGAACCTCGAAGAATTCGTCCAGGCTGCCGGCGCCGCCGGGCAGCACCACGATCGCGTCCGAGTTCATGAACATGACCTTTTTGCGCTCGTGCATGTTCTCGGTCACGATGAACTGGCTTAGGTCGCGTTTGCCCACCTCGGCGCGCAGCAGGTGCTCGGGGATGACGCCGAAGGTCTGGCCGCCGGCGTATTGCGTGGCGCGCGCCACCAGCCCCATCAGCCCGACATCGCCCGCGCCGTAGACCAGCCGCCAGCCATTGTCGGCCAGCGCGTATCCCAGCGCCTCGGCGGCCTCGGCGAAGGCGGGGTTGTCACCGGGGCGCGACCCGCAGAACACACATACAGACGGTTGAATGGGCATTGGGCGGCTCCGGGCGATGTTGCTTTTGACCCGTGATAGCGGTGTTGCTACTGTCCCTCAACCGCGCAGGGGCGGTTTGGGGAGTGTCGGAACAACGCGGATGAGCAAAATTTCACTCTTCTCGGGGAGCGGGGGCGTGATCGCCGGAGCGGCGGTGGCCATGGCCGCCGGTGTGGCGGGGCTGGTGATCTGGTCGCAGGTCGAGGATGGCGCCCCGGCGCCCCAACCGGTGGCCGTGGCGCCCCAGCCGCAGCCACAGCCCGAAGCCGAGCCAGACCGCGCGCCCGACAGCACCCGGGCCACCGACACCGATCCCGCCACAGCACCCGATGCCCCGCGTTTCGCGCTGGTCCGGGTCGAGCCGGACGGGTTGATGCAGGTCGCGGGCACCGCGCAGCCTGGCGCGACCGTGTCCTTGCTGCTGGATAACGCCAAGGTGGGCGAGGCGACGGTGGGCCGCGACGGCAGTTTTGCCGCGATGCTGGATGTGCCACCGGCGGATGCGCCGCGCCTGATGCGGCTGGAGCTGGTGATGGGCGACACGGTCATCGCCGGCGCCGAAGAGGTGATTATCGCCCCCACAGGCGCGCCGGATGCAAGCGCGCCCGCGCAGGTGGCCGATGCCGCGCCCGAGGCGCCGGACACTCCGGCCGTTCCCGAGGCTGTGCCGGACGTGGCACAGGCCGAAACCGCGCAGCCCGAAACGCCCGAAAAACCCGCCGTTCTGCTGTCTGACGCCCAGGGCGTGCGCGTGATCCAGCCCGCCACCACCCGTGACACCCCGCCCGAGGTGATGTCGAGCGTGGCGCTGGATGCGATCACCTATTCCGACGAGGGCGAGGTGCAGCTGGCCGGCCGCGGCCCGGGCCAGGGCTTTGTGCGGATCTATCTGGACAACACGCCGGTCACCACCTCGCGCATCGCGGCCGACGGCAGCTGGCGCACCGATTTGCCGCAGGTCGATACCGGCATCTACACGCTGCGCGTCGACCAGGTCACTAGCCAAGGCAACGTGATCAGCCGCGTGGAAACCCCGTTCAAGCGCGAGGATACCGCGCAGCTGGCCGCCACGGCGTCCGCCGATGGCCCGGTCACGGCGATCACCGTGCAGCCCGGCAACACGCTGTGGGCCATCGCGCGCGACCGCTATGGCGAGGGCACGATGTATGTCGAGCTGTTCCGTGCCAATGCCGACCGCATCCGCGACCCCGACCTGATCTATCCCGGCCAGGTGTTCGATCTGCCCATGCTGGACTGACGCGCCGTCATCCGTGATCCGGCTGTCTACGCGCGGCATGGTGGGCGGGCAACCAAGGGAGGTGGCCCATGCAAACCGTTCTTGTCGACCGATCCGACATTCGCCGCGCCATGCTGGCGCAGGCGCCACGCGATCCGCTGGGGCCGGGCACCGCGCGCCTGACGGTCGAGCATTTCGCGCTGACCGCCAATAACGTGACCTATGCGGCGGCGGGCGACATGCTGCGCTATTGGGAATTTTACCCCAGCGGTGCGCCGGGGCAGGGCATCGTGCCAGTCTGGGGCGTGGCGCGCGTGACCGAAAGCCTGTGCCCCGATCTGCCCGAGGGGGCGCGGCTTTACGGGTTTCTGCCGATGGCCGAGGGGCTGGTGCTGACGCCCCGGCAGGTGGCCGAGGGCGTGTTCATCGAGCAAGCCGCCCATCGCGCCGATCTGGCCGCCGTCTACAACACATACACCGCGGTGAAACCGGGGCCCGAGCGCGACGATCATCTGCGCAGCCTGTTGCAGCCGCTGTTGGCCACATCTTACCTTTTGTTCGATTGGCTTGCGGATAATGATTGGTTCGGAGCCGAGCAGATGGTCGTGGGCAGCGCCAGTTCGAAAACCGGGCTGGGACTGTGCAAGTTCCTGGCCGAACCCAGGGACCGTCCCTATCGCATCGTCGGGCTGACCGGGGCCGCCAACGTCGATTTCGTGCGCGGGCTGGGCGCGTGCGACGATGTGCTGGCCTATGACGATCTGGAACAGGTGGCGCGCGTGCCCAGCGTGTATGTCGATATGGCGGGGCACGCGGGCGTCAAGGCGCGGCTGCATGCCCATCTGGGCGATGCGCTGCGCCATTCGGCCGCCGTGGGCACCAGCCATTGGGACAAGTTCGCCCCGCCCGCTGATCTGCCCGGGCCGAAGCCGCAATTCTTTTTCGCGCCGTCGCAAATCTCCAAGCGGCGCCAAGAGTGGGGCGCGGGCGAGATCGAGCGGCGCATCACCGCCGCGTGGAAACGCATCGCCGCCGATGCCGGTGGATGGCTGGATGTGGTTGTGCATGACGGGCTGGACGCCGCGCCGCCCGTATGGGCCGACCTGGCCGCCGGGCGCGCCGATCCGGGGCAGGGGCATATCCTCCGGGTCTGACCGGCTGGCCTTTCGCGGCAAAGCCCCATATCACCTGTTGGACGATATTTTTCCGGGGTCACCATGCGCAAATTTCACACCGCCAGCGAGGACGAGTTGCAGCGGGCCGAGCAACGCTCGGGCTGGCGGACGGTTCGCAAGGTCGCGCCCTATCTGTGGCCCGAGGACAAGCCCTGGGTCAAACGCCGCGTCGTGCTGGCGATGGTGGCGCTGTTGGCGTCGAAGCTGATCGCGGTTTACACGCCGATGCTGTATCGCGACGCGGTGAACGTGCTGTCGGACGAGGGCGTGCCGATGCTGGCCCTTGGCGCTGTCGGGCTGACCGTGGCCTATGGCATGGCGCGGCTTTTCACCAACGGGTTCCAGCAATTGCGCGATGCGTTTTTCGCCGCTGTCGGCCAGCGCGCCTTGCGGCAACTGGCGCTGGAAACCTTCACCCATATCCACCGGCTGTCCATGCGCTATCACATCACGCGCAAGACCGGGGGGCTGAGCCGGATCATCGAGCGCGGTGTGAAGGGCGTGGATTTCCTGCTGCGCTTCATGCTGTTCAGTGTGGGGCCGCTGATCCTAGAATTGCTGTTGGTGGCGGGGATCTTTTTCTTTTTGTTCGACGCCTGGTATCTGGCGACCGTGGTGGTCACCATCGCCATCTATGTCTGGTTCACCTTCAAGGTGACCGAATGGCGCGTGAAGCTGCGCCGGCAGATGAACGACCAGGACACCGACGCCAACCAAAAGGCCATCGACAGCCTGCTGAATTTCGAAACGGTCAAGTATTTCGGCGCCGAGGCGCGCGAGGCGCAGAGATATGACAAGGCGATGGAGGGGTATGAGCGCGCGGCGATCATGACATCCTATTCGCTGTCCTTCCTGAATTTCGGGCAATCCTTCCTGATCACCGGCGGGCTGGTGATCGTGATGGTGATGGCCGTGATGGGGGTGCAGAGCGGCGCGCTGACCGTGGGCGATTTCGTGATGGTCAACGCCTACATGATCCAGATCACCATGCCGCTGAACTTCCTTGGCACGGTCTATCGCGAAATCCGGCAGAGCCTGGTGGACATGGGTGAGATGTTCGACCTGCTGGAGCAGCCGGCCGAGATTTCCGACAAGCCCGGCGCGCCCGCGCTGCGCGTCGATGGCGGGCGCGTGACGCTGGAGAGTATCGAATTCGGATATGACCCCGAGCGCCCGATCCTGAAGGGCGTGTCGCTGGACGTGGAACCGGGGCAGACGGTGGCGATCGTGGGGCCG
>JAASTF010000174.1 GCA_021767525.1 Paracoccaceae bacterium | reverse complement strand
TTACGGCGCGGGCGGCGGTGTGGAACTGCCCTTCGGCGGCATGGGCAAATCCGGCCACGGCCGCGAAAAGGGGTTCGAGGCGCTCTATGGCTTTACCACCCTGAAAACCGTCGCCGCGTTTCACGGGTGACCGCGCGGCTGGACATACCCAACCGCGACGCGCGGCGGCTTTGGCTGTGGACGAACGGGCTGGCGCCCACGCCCACCGGGCCGTTGGACGTGGCGGGCACGATCCGCGCGCTGGGCCTATTGCAGATCGACACGATCCGCAACGTAACCCGCGCGCATAACCACATCCTGTGGACCCGCAACCAGAACTATCGCGAGGGGAAGCTGTGGCCGCTGCTGGAACAGCGGCAGCTTTTCGAACATTTCACCCACGATGCCAGCCTGCTGCCGGTCGAACTGCTGCCCTACTGGTCCGTCCAGTTTCACCGCCTGGGCGCCCGCGCCGCCCGCGCGCCCTGGTATCAATCCGGGCTTGGCCAGGCCGAAATCGCCCGCATCCATGACCGCATCGCCGCCGAGGGGCCGCTGTCGACCCATGCTTTCGACACCAAGGTGGAAAGCCGCGAAATGTGGGCCCGCCCGCCGCATAAAAAGGCGCTGGACCAGATGTGGTATTCCGGCGTTCTGGCCACGGCGAAGCGCGAGAATTTCGTGAAATTCTATGACCTTGGCGAACGGGTGTTCCCCGATCACGACCCGATGTACGAAGGCCCCGCATTGCGGCACCTGGGCGATGCCGCGCTGGATCGGCTGACCATCGCCACCCCGGGCGAGGTGCAGCGGTTCTGGGGCGCGGCCACCGCGCCCGAGGCGCGCGATTGGGCCGCCCAGGCCCGCACCGTGCCCGTGCGCGTGCAGGGTGCCGATGGCACCTGGCGCGACGCGCTGGCCCACCCCGATATCGAAACCCGTCTGGCCACCGCGCCCGCACCAACCACACGCCTGCGTATCCTCAACCCGTTCGACCCCGCGATCCGCGACCGCACACGGCTGCAGCGGCTGTTCGGCTTCGACTATCGCAACGAGATGTTCGTGCCCGCCCATGAACGGCGCTGGGGCTATTACGTCTATCCCCTGCTCGAAGGCGACCGTTTCGTGGGCCGGGTCGAGCTTAAGGCCGACCGCGCCAAGGGCTGGCTGCGCGTCACCGGGTTCTGGCCGGAACCGTGCGTGACATGGCGCGCGGCCCGGATCGAAAAACTGGATGCCGAACTTGCCCGCTTCGCGCGTATGGTGGGCATCAACCACATAGACTGGAGCACGGCGCGCCCCTGACCGCGCCACAACACGAGGGAGAGAAAGACATGAGACTGGACGGAAAAACAGCGATCGTCACCGGCGGGGCCAGCGGGTTCGGCGCGGGCATCGTGCGCAAATTCGCCGCCGAAGGCGCGCGGGTGATGGTGGTCGACATCAACACCGACGGCGCTGATGGCATCGCCGAGGATGTGGGCAACGGCGCCTTCGGTCATGCCTGCAACGTGGCCAATGGCGGCGCGGTGCAGGACATGGCCGAAAAGGCACTGGCCGAAATGGGGCATGTCGACATCCTGGTGAACAACGCCGGCGTCACCCACCTGCCCAAACCGATGGAAGAGGTGACGGATGAAGAATTCGACCGCGTGTTCCTGGTGAATTGCAAATCCGTCTACCTGACCGCCCGTGCGCTGGTGCCGCATATGAAGGAACGCGGCGGCGCGATCCTGAACGTCGCCTCGACGGCGGGCCTGTCGCCACGCCCGAACCTGAACTGGTATAACGCCTCGAAGGGATGGATGGTGACGGCGACCAAGACGATGGCGGTGGAACTGGCCCCGCGCCAGGTGCGGGTGAACGCGCTGTGCCCGGTGGCCGGCGAAACGCCGCTGCTGGCCAGCTTCATGGGCGAGGACACGCCCGAAATGCGCACGAAATTCCTGTCGACCATCCCGCTGGGCCGCTTTTCAACACCCGAAGACATGGGTAACGCCGCCTGTTTCCTGTGCTCGGACGAGGCCAGCATGATCACCGGCGTCGCGATGGAGGTGGATGGCGGGCGCTGCATCTAAACGGCGCACCAGGAAGGCCCGCGCCGGGCCTTTCGCCACCCACGAGCGCCGACCACTATCCATACTGCGGCGCATGGCGACTCTGAGCGCAATCTAACCGATGCTGCACTGCGAATGAATGTCAGCCATGTGTCTCGTAACGCCGAGTTGGTCAAGCGACTGTGGTGTCGGCTAATTCTCAAAGAGCTTACTAAAAAGGGTGCTGGCCCGCAGCGACCGTGCTTCAATCTCGTTGCTAGACAGCGCCGCCATCGAGCCAAGAGCTTGCTGCATTTGAAGCTCACCCATAAGAAGGCTGACATACACTTCTGTCGCAGCTTCAACGCCAAGATCGAATGTGAATTTCCCTGACACTTCAAGCTCTGTCAGGTAGGCTTTGATGACCCTCAGCATTGCCTGGCGTGCGTGTGATTCAATTGCCTGCGACAGAAGTCCGGTTTCTTGGACATCAGCAACAGCCGCCCTGTTGATGATTATCGCCTTGTCCCCTGCCGTGAAACCGAGGACCAGCTTTCCCAGTTCGAAAAGATCATTTGCGCTGCCAGTGAGTGTACTCTTTAGCGCGTCCTCAACCGCCTCGGCATTGGCAACGATAAGGCTTTGAAACAGGGCCTGCTTGTTGCCGTACCAGGCATAAAGCGTCTCGTTCGAAGCCTTCGCTTCCTTGGCAATCTGCAACATGCTGGCCTTCTTGTAGCCAACCCGCTCCAGCACTCTGAAGGCCGCAGCCTCGATCTCCGCCCTCCGTTTTGCCTGTTCGCTGCTCATACGGACCACCAAATTTATCTTGACTCAAACCGTACACAAGTTTACGCCACAAGTAAATGGCCGTAAACTTGTGTACGGTTGAGATTGAACAACAGAAAAGGAGACGCATATGAACATCTTGAAATGGACCGGCGCAGGGGTGCTTGTCGCGCTCATCGGCATCGCAGCAACGATCGGTATCGGATCTTTCCTGACCGAGCGTGACATTCGCCAGTTTCAGGATCAGGTGGAAGCGATTGCGCAAGGCGCACGGGCTCCAGCGGCAACTCAGGACGCCATTTCCAGCTTGCCTGATCCAGTGCAACGCTATTTTGCCTTCGCTTTCCCGAACGGAATTTCTCAGGCACGTCTGGTCCGATTGAGCTCAGAAGGTCAGTTTCGCCGACCGCAGACTGAGAGTTTCAACTTCACCACGTCAGAACAGGTTATTGCGACAAACACGCCTGCGCTCATGTTCTCGGCCACCACGCCGATTATCCCCGGCGTTTGGGCGCGCGCCTATGACTTCTTTGCCGACGGCGAGATGGAGATGAAAGCCAAGGTGCTGTCCACGATGACGGTGGTAGATGAGCGGGAAACGCCAGAGTTGAATGTCATCTCGCTTCGTCGCTGGTTGCTGGAAAGCGCTCTATATCCGCACGCACTTCTTCCGGGTGGGCCGGTTACATGGGAGGCGATTGATGGCCAAACGGCCCGCGCCATTGTCGGCGCGGATGGTCTGCAATCCGCGATGATTGTCCACTTTGGCGCGACCGGCGAGATCACACATATGGTAGCCGAAGAAGACGGCGATCTGAGTACACCTTACCACGGCTCGGGGGAACATGTGAGCCGAACCGACTACCGCGACATTGGTGGCGTAATGGTTCCGCATGCCTTTGTCATTTCAAGGATGGCAGGGGGCGAGATTTACCCGTTCTTTGATGGGCAACTGACCAGCATCACCTTCGAATGACCCCAGAAGGAACGAAACCATGCTGGTTAAATCACTGATCGCTCTTGGGTGTCTCGTTCTCATCATGTGTCTTTTCGGGGGTATCGGGCTCTACCGGGCAAAAAGTGAGAATTCCCGTATCATCGACACTCGCGTGCTAGCGGAAGACCCGATCACGATAGATCTCAGCCCCGACGCCTATGCCGATCTGCCTGCACCCGTAAGGCGCTATTTCGACTACACATTCAATGGTCAAACAAGCATCACTCTACGCGGCATTGAATGGAGCCAAGACGGGAATTTCATGTTGCCCGTGGTAGGCGAATTTCAGGCCGACGGGCGGCAGGTGAGCCATCCCAACTGGCCGGTCTATATGTTTACCGGGTGGTTCTGGCGCTATGGGCTGCCGCTGATTGAAAGCCGAGATGCGTTTTTTGTGGATGAACACGACATGCGCGCGAAGCTTTTGGGGTGGATGAAGGTCATGCACACCGATTATCAATCCGCAGAGCAGGTCAATTCTCTCTACAGCTACCTGGTGCTGCGCTACTACGGGCAAGCTCCCCTGATGCCTTGGGCGCTTCTCCCAAACGATTTCGTAGCGTGGGAAGAAAATGATGAAAATTCATCCCGATTGCGTATTACCCATGGCGATCTTGAAGGATCATACCTTGTCACTTTTGGCTCCGATGGGGAAATCGTCTCAATGGACGGCGACAGGCTCTTGATGGAAGGAAATGAAATGATGCAGCGCGAGGTTGGCCTAAAGTCCGACTACCGTGAGATTGGGGGTTTCATGATGCCGACACGGCTGGAGTATCGCTAGTACGATGAGACGGACGCCCTGATCAGTCACTTTCAATCGGAGATACGCGATCTTCGTACCATTCGCTAAGGCAGCCATTTGGGCAGCAGCAGCGTAAGCTCAGTTTTTGCTACTCATCGGACTTCCACCAAGACGACAAGATCAGAAAAAAGGGGTCTTTGGGAAATGCATGGGCGGCGATCTTTCCGCGCGGCCACGCGTTGTGCGGCAGTGCTGCCGGTCACTCCAGCTTGCGCGCCTCGTCGGCCAGCATGACGGGGATCCCGTTGCGGATGGGATAGGCCAGCCGCGCCGATTTCGACACCAGCTCCTGCCGTTCGGCATCGTACTCCAGAACCGCGCCGGTTTGCGGGCAGACCAGCGCCTCAAGCATCCGGCGGTCGAACAGTTGGGCTTGGGCCTCGGTCATTGCATCACCTCACCGCCATCGCCGCCCCGCAGCGCGTATTCCAGCAAACCCATCAGCGTCTCGCGCCGCGTGGTCAGGCAGGGCGCCTCCAGCAGGGCCTGCTTGTCTTCGATATCGAAATCCAGCAGCATCGACAACGAGTTGATCAGCAGCTCGTCATCCGCCTCTTTCAGCGACTCCCAGTCGGTGCTCAGGTTGCGGGCGTGGAAATACCGCGCCAGCAGGTCCATCAGCGCGTCGCGCTTGAACTCCGGGTCCGTCTCCTCGGCGCCCCTGTCGCGCTCGAACCCTTCCCAATTGGCGCGCACGCGGCGATAGGGGGTAAAGCCTTCGATCTCGCTGACCACGCGAAACCGCGAAATGCCGGTCAGGGTGATCATGTAACGCCCGTCCTCGGTTTCGGAAAACTGCGTCACGCGCCCGGCGCAGCCGATCGTGTGCAGCCCCGGCCCCTGCCCCGTGTCGCGGCCCTTGACGGGCTGCACCATGCCGATCAGTCGGTCGGGCACCTTCAGCGCGTCGTCAAGCATCGCCAGGTAGCGCGGCTCGAATATATGCAGCGGCAACCGCGCGCGGGGCAGCATCAGCGCCCCGGGCAGCGGGAAAACCGGTATCACGTCTGGTAGGTCGAACGTCTTTGCCATGCCCAAGAACTAGGCCCCGGAACAGGTCAGGCAAATATCATCGAACTCAGTTTCCGCCGACCGTTCAACACCACCGGATCGTTGGGTTTCAGCGCGTCGAAAATGGTGAAAAGCTGCGCCTTGGCGGCGCCGTCGTTCCACTCGCGGTCGCGGCGGAACAGCTCCAGCAGCTGGGTCACCGCCTCTTCGGCATCGCCCTTGGCATACAGCGCCTGCGCGTAATCATAGCGCGCCTGCAAATCGTCGGGCTGCGCCTCGACCGCGGCGCGCAACTCGTCCAGCGGGCCCGCGCCCTCGGCCTGGCGCGCCAGGTCCAGCTGCGCCCGCGCGGCTTCCAGCGGGGCGGTGGTGGCGATCTCGGCGGGCGCGCCGTTCAGCGTCGCCTCGGCCTCGTCCAGCTGACCGGCCGCGATATGGCAGCGCACCAGCCCGCCGTAAGCGTCGGCATTGTCGGGCGCCTCGCCCAGGATCGCGGCAAAGGTCTGCGCGGCATCGGCCACGGCGCCCTGCGCCAGCATTTCCTCGGCGGCCTCGATCGCCTCGTCCAGACCACCGCTGGCGTCCCCGCCCGCGGCCTGCACCACGCGCTCGATGAACGCCTTGATCTCGGATTGCGGGACCGCACCCTGGAACATGTCGACCGGCCGGCCCTGGTAAAAGGCCACGACCGTCGGGATGGACTGCAGCGGCAGCCCCTGCTGCGCCAGGGCGCTGGCCAGGCGCTGCGCCTCGTCCACGTTCACCTTGGCCATCTTGACCGCGCCCTTCGCGGCCCGCACGGCATCTTCCAGCATCGGGCCCAGCGTCTTGCACGGGCCACACCACGGCGCCCAGAAATCGACGATCACCGGCACCTCGGCCGAGCCATCGATCACCTCGGCCATAAAGGCCTCTTCGCCCACATCCTTGATCAGGTCGGTTTGCGGCTGCGCGCCACCATTCAGTTCCAGCATATCGCCCTCCGCTCCTTGCGGTTTGTCTGGTGTTTAGATGGAACATGCCCGCCCGGGATGC
>JAASTF010000173.1 GCA_021767525.1 Paracoccaceae bacterium | reverse complement strand
AGTTTTTCGAACTCGGGCTCAAGCGAATTGATCTTTTCGATCAGCGGGCGCGTGGCCTTGACCTTGCGGTCGTTCGGCGTGCCGAACACCTTGCGGGTAAGAGTTCCGAATCCCAGCATGAGCCATCCGTTCCGGTCATTGACAAAATCGTGCGGGCCATCTGCTTGCCCGCTGTTTCCACACCGCCTAAAACGGGCGGGAAATAACAGCCAAACCGGCCACAAGGCTACGTAAGGGGCGGCTGTGAAAGTGTCAACGTCACGGGCCTTGTGCGCCCATGAAAGGAACCGTTCCATGTCAAAACGCCTCACCCTTGCTGCCGCGACCGCCGTGGCGCTGTGCCTGCCCATCGTCGCCACGGCCGAGGACGCGCCGACCGCCGAAACCGTCGTGGCCACCGTCAACGGCAAGGAAATCACGCTGGGCCACCTGATCCTGGTGCGGGCCAGCCTGCCGCAGCAATACAGCCAGCTGCCGAACGAGGTTCTGTTCGATGGCATCCTGAACCAGCTGGTGCAGCAAACCGTGCTGGCCGACACGATGGAGGGCACCCCCCGCCGGGTGGAAATGTCGCTGGAAAACGAACGCCGGCAGCTTTTGGCCGCCGAGGCGATCGACGCGCTGCTGGCGGGCGAGATGACCGATGCCGCCGTGCAGCAGGCCTATGAGGAGCAATACGCCAATGCCGAGCCGGGTCGCGAATGGAACGCCAGCCACATCCTGGTGGAAACCGAGGAAGAGGCCACCGCCCTGGTCGAGCGTGCCCGCGGCGGAGAGGATTTCGCCCAACTGGCGCGCGATCACTCGACCGGCCCCTCGGGCCCGAACGGTGGCGAGTTGGGCTGGTTCCAGGCCGGCATGATGGTGCCGCCTTTCGAAGAGGCGGTTCAGGCGCTTGAGGCCGACGGCATTTCCGACCCGGTGCAAACGCAATTCGGCTGGCACGTGATCCGCCTGAATGACAGCCGCCTGAAGGACGTGCCGCCGCTTGAGGAAGTGCGCGAAGAGATCGAGATGCAGTTGCAGCAGCAGATCGTGGATGCCCGCGTGCAGGAACTGACCGAGGCCGCCAATGTCGAGCGGATGGCCGAAGGTCTGGACAAGTCGCTGCTGTCGAACATCGACCTGCTGGAGAAGTAAACGATGGGGAAAGCGCTGGCCGTTTCGCCGCTGGCCCCGGCCAGCTTTCCCAACCTGCCCGAAATCGGCGGCGTTGAAATCGCCACCGTCGCGGCGGGTGTGAAATACAAGGACCGCAACGATGTGATGATGGCACGTCTAACGCCGGGCACGGCGATGGCGGGCGTGTTCACCCGGTCTGCGACACGCTCGGCCCCGGTGCTGGATTGCCAGGAAAAGATCGGCGGCGCCTTTGACCAAGGCGCAGCGATCCTTGTGAATTCGGGCAATTCCAACGCCTTCACAGGCGGGCGCGGGGTCGAGTCTGTTCAGGCGATCACCGCAGCCGTCGCCAAGGCCGCGGACGTGCCGGTGGAGCGGGTCTTTACCTCGTCCACTGGCGTGATCGGCGAGCCGCTGCCCCATGACCGCATCATCGCCAAGCTGGATGAGCTGTCGGCCAACCTGGCCCCCGGCCAGATCGAACAGGCCGCCCGCGCGATCATGACGACCGACACCTTTCCCAAGGGTGCCGGCGCCACGATCGACGTGAACGGCCAAACGGTGCGCATTGCCGGTATCGCCAAGGGCTCGGGCATGATCGCGCCGGATATGGCCACGATGCTGGTCTATATCTTCACCGACGCGGCCATCGCACAGCCCGCGTTGCAGGCGATGGTTTCGCGCCTGACCGACAAGACCTTCAACTGCATCACCGTCGACAGCGACACCTCGACCTCGGACACGCTGCTTTGCGCAGCGACAGGCGCCTCGGGCGTTGCGGTCGACGATGTGCCCGCGTTCGAGGACGCGCTGCACGCCGTCATGCTGGACCTGGCGCATCAGGTCGTGCGCGACGGCGAGGGCGCCACCAAGTTCGTCGAGGTCACCGTGACAGGGGCTGCCAGCGATGATGACGCGCGCACCCATGCCCTGTCGATTGCCAACTCGCCGCTGGTCAAAACCGCCATCGCCGGTGAAGACCCGAACTGGGGTCGGATCGTCATGGCCATCGGCAAATCCGGCGCCGCGGCAGACCGTGACCGCCTGTCGATCCGGTTTGGCGATATCCTGGTTGCGGAAAACGGCTGGGTTTCGCCCGGCTATTCCGAAGAGGCGGGCGCCACCTACATGAAAAACCCCGAGCTGACCATCGCGGTCGATCTGGGCCTGAGCGACGGCACCGCCACCGTCTGGACCTGCGACCTGACGCATGGCTACATCTCGATCAACGCGGATTACCGGTCATGAAGATCGTGCTGGTCGCCGCCGTCGCGCTGATTGATCGCGATGGCCGTGTTCTGCTGGCCCAGCGCCCCGAGGGCAAATCGATGGCCGGCCTGTGGGAGTTTCCGGGCGGCAAGGTCGAACAGGGCGAAAGCCCCGAAACCGCCCTCGTGCGCGAGCTGCACGAAGAACTGGGTATCGAAACCTGGAACAGCTGCCTTGCACCGCTGACCTTTGCCAGCCATGCCTATGACGATTTCCACCTGCTGATGCCGCTATTCGCCTGCCGCAAATGGCAGGGAATTCCGCAGCCGCAAGAGGGCCAGAAACTGGCCTGGGCCCACGCGCGAGAGTTGCGCGATTACCCCATGCCGCCTGCCGATATTCCCCTGATCCCGATCCTGCGCGACTGGCTTTGACGTGGTGCTTTTCATTTATTTCGAAATCGTTTCTTAAATGTTTTGATTATTATTCTCTTGCGGGTATGTTTTTCATACTTTGGGAGGATCATATGCTGCAAACGATCACTGTCGGTAGCTACATCTTGATACAGGGGCTGTATGTGCGCAGCCTGCCGAACGGAAAAACCGTCATACGGGTCGATGACAGGGAATTTGCCGGACTGCCGGTGAAACCCAAGGTCGCGTAACCGCCATGCAACGAAAAGGGGCAGCCGAAGCTGCCCCTGTTCAGTCTGTCTTTCGAAAAAACGATCAGTCCAGCGTGCGGGTGACTTCCTCGCGCTCGAAAATCTCGATGACATCGCCGGGGCGGATATCGTCGTAGTTTTCGAAGGCCATGCCGCATTCCTGGCCCGACTGAACTTCGGGTACTTCGTCCTTGAACCGCTTGAGCGTTTTCAACGTGCCCTCGTGGATCACCACGTCGTCGCGCAGCAGGCGAACGCCGGCGCTGCGGCGGGCGATGCCTTCGGTCACCAGGCAGCCGGCCACCTTTCCCACGCCCGAAACCTTGAACACTTCCTTGATCTCGGCATAGCCGATGAAGTTTTCGCGGATTTCGGCCGACAGCAGGCCGCTTGCGGCCGCTTTCACATCGTCCACAAGGTCGTAGATCACGCTGTAATAGCGCAGTTCGACACCCTTCTGGTTCGCCGTGTTCCGCGCCGAGGCGTTGGCCCGGACGTTAAAGCCCAGGATCGGCGCGCCGGATGCTTCGGCCAGGCCCACATCGGTTTCGGTGATGGCGCCAACGCCCGAATGCAGCACGCGCACGCGCACCTCGTCGTTGCCGATCTTTTCCATCGCCTGAACGATCGCCTCGGCCGAGCCCTGCACATCCGCCTTGACCAGGATGGGCAACTCGGTGACGTTTTCGTCTTCCTTGGCCTTGGCAAGCAGCTGATCCAGCGTGGTGGCGGCGCCGGCTGCGGCGCGTTTGTCCTTGGCGGCCTGCTCGCGGTATTCCGCGATTTCACGGGCCTGCGCCTCGGTTGCGACCACGTTCAGAACATCGCCCGCCTCGGGCGTGCCGTTCAGGCCCAGCACCTCGACTGGAACCGACGGCCCGGCCTCGTTCACGCGCTCTCCACGGTCGTTGATCAACGCGCGGACCTTGCCCCACTGTTCGCCGACAACAAAAATGTCGCCCTGATGCAGGGTGCCTTTCTGCACCAGAACCGTGGCGACGGGGCCGCGGCCCACATCCAGCTGTGCCTCGATCACGGCGCCTTCGGCGGCGCGGTCGGGATTTGCCTTCAGCTCGAGGATTTCGGCTTGCAGCGCAATCGCTTCCAACAGCTCGTCAAGACCCTGACCGCTGATGGCCGACACCTCGACATCCTGCACATCGCCCGACATCGCCTCGACGATCACCTCGTGCTGCAGCAGCTCGGCGCGCACCTTGTCGGGGTCGGCCTGCGGCTTGTCGCACTTGTTGATCGCCACGATCATCGGCACCTGCGCCGCCTTGGCGTGGTTGATCGCTTCGATCGTCTGCGGCATCACCGAATCGTCGGCAGCCACCACCAGCACCACGATATCCGTTACCTGTGCCCCGCGCGACCGCATCGAGGTAAAGGCCGCGTGGCCGGGCGTATCAAGGAAGGTCAGGACCGAGCCGCCATCCGTCGTCACCTGATAGGCGCCGATATGCTGCGTGATGCCACCGGCCTCGCCAGCGGTCACCTTGGCATCGCGGATCGCGTCCAACAGGCTGGTTTTGCCGTGGTCGACGTGGCCCATGATGGTGATGACCGGCGGACGCGGTTGCAGCTCTTCTTCCTTGTCGGCGACTTCCTTGATCACGTCCTCGACATCGGCATCCGACACGCGGACAACGCGATGGCCGAATTCTTCGATAATAAGTTCGGCGGTATCGGCATCGATGGACTGGTTCTGCGTGACCATCATGCCCATTTTCATCAGTTCCTTGACCACGTCGGCCGAACGCTCGGCCATACGGTTGGCCAGCTCGCTGACAACGATGGTTTCAGGCAGCTGCACGTCACGCACGACCTTTTCACGCTCTTGGGTGCCGCCCATCGCCTTCTGGCGCATACGCTCTTGCTTGCGCTTCATCGCGGCCATCGATTTCTGACGGCCACCTTCGCCACCCGACAGCGCCTGGTTCAGCGTCAGCTTGCCGGACCGGCGACCGCCGTCGCCTTTCATCTTGTTGCCACGGCTGCGGTCTTCGCGCTCGACCTTGCGTGGCGCCTCTTTTTCCTTGGGCTTGGCCCGCGCGGCATCCTCGGCCGGCGGGGTCGCCGGCGCGGCAGCGGCACGCTGGGCCGCTTCTTCGGCTTCGCGGCGCTGGCGATCTTCTTCCTCGGCCTTGGCGCGCGCCTTTTCTTCGGCTTCGCGCTGCTCGCGTTCTTTCTGTTCCTTCTCGGCGCGCAGGCGTTCGCGCTCTTCGGCGCGGGCCTTTTCCTCGGCCTCGCGCTGCGCGGCTTCTTCAGCCTCTTTCGCCTTGGCTTGTTGCAGCGCCTTCAGGCGGCGCTCCATTTCCGCGTCGGAAATGCCAGCCGGCCGCTTGGCCGGATCCGACCCCGCCGAGGACTGGTTACCACCCGCACCCGTAGGCTTGCCCGCTGCGCCCGGCTTGGGCTTAACAACGCGCTTGCGCTTGGTCTCCACCACGACGTTCTTGGTCCGGCCGTGACTAAAGCTTTGCTTTACGTTCCCCGAGCGGGGCCCGCCACGTACACCCAAAGTCTTCTTTCCGTCGTTGTCGCTCATATGCGTCTTCTATCCTTTCCGGCAGAATCCCCGCCGTCTAAGAGGCGCAGACCCTTCAGTCTTGCGGCTTCCTCTACAACACGCGACGCCAAACCACCAGCGGCAAGCGCAACGTGTATCACGTTTTGTCGTCCAAAGGCCAATCCCAGCTCGTCCGCCGTCAGCCAACCGATGAACCGTCCGCCCTGCGGCGTGGACAGTTTCGATTTGCCCCGCCCCGAGCCATCGCTGGCCTGGATCAGCACCTCGGCCTCGTCCTTGGCCAGCCAATCCTTCACACGTTCGAAACCGGCCACCGCCGTGCCGCTTTTGCGGGCCAGGCTCAGCAGGTCGACCACACGCCGCGCAAGCATCGCTTCGACCCGCGCGGCCAGATCTTCGGGCGCGTCGACCTTGGTGCGGGCGGCGCGCGAAAACAGCCCCTTGCGGGCTGCCTTGTCGATGGCGGCGCGGTCGGCACTGACCCAGATGCCGCGACCGGGCAGTTTTTCCGCCAGGTCCGGCACGATGGACCCGTCCGGCCCGACCACGAAACGGATCAAGCCGGCCTTTGGCGCCGTTTCGCCCGTCACGATGCATTTGCGCACCGAGCCGTCGTCGGCTGCTTTCTGTTTGCCGCCCCGCGTCATCCGCGCCCCCGAGGCCTGAAATCAGGCCTCGGCCTCCTCGGCGGTGTCTTCGTCGCCTTCGACGGCATCTTCGTCTGCGGCGTCTTCTTCCAGCTCGGTCGGGTCGACCCAACCCAGCTGCACGCGCGCGGTCATGATCATGTCCTGGGCTTCTTCCAGGCTGACCTCGAACGGCTCCAGCAAACCTTCGTCCTTGACGCGCTCGCCCTCGACCGTGGTCCAACCGCCGGCCAGTTCCCAGTCGGCGCAGGTGGCAAAGTCTTCCAGCGTCTTGATGCCATCCTCGGCCAGCGCAACGATCATTTGGGGGGTCAGCCCCTCGAATTCAACCAGGCTATCCTCGACGCCCAGTTCGCGGGCGCGTTCCATCGCCACGCGCGCCTGCTCTTCCAGAACGTCGCGGGCGCGGGCCTGCAATTCGTTGGCGGTGTCTTCGTCCACGCCGTCGATCACCAACAGCTCGTCCAGCTCGACATAGGCGACCTCT
>JAASTF010000172.1 GCA_021767525.1 Paracoccaceae bacterium | reverse complement strand
TCGTGGTCGAAATTGTCATCCGCATCCAGCGGCCCGAAATAGTTGGGCCGCTCGAACCCGTTGACGCAGCCGAACTGCGCGCCGCGCGCCTTTTGCCGGTCATAGGCGGGCGCGGTACGCAGCGGGCGGCAGGCGGGCCGTTCTTCATCGGGGTGGTGCAGGATATAGACGTGCTCATACGCCTCTTCGTTCTTGCGCGCGCCGTATTCGGTGGTCATCCAGTCCTGGCCATAGCGGCGCGGATCGAGGCTGGCCATGTCGATCTCGGCCTCGCCCTCGACCATCATCTGCGCCAGGTAATAGCCGGTGCCGCCCGCCGCGGTGATGCCGAAACTGAACCCTTCGGCCAGCCACATGTTGCGCAGCCCCGGCGCCGGGCCCACCAGCGGGTTGCCGTCGGGGGTGTAACAGATCGGCCCGTTATAGTCGTCTTTCAGGCCCGCGCTTTCCGAGGAGGGAATGCGGTGGATCATGCTCATGTATTCTTCTTCGATCCGCTCAAGGTCCAGCGGGAACAGATCGGCACGGAAGCTGTCGGGCACGCCGTATTCAAACCGCGCAGGCGCGTTGCGTTCATACGGGCCAAGAATCCAGCCGCCGCGTTCTTCGCGGACATACCACTTGGCGTCGGCGTCTCGCAGAACCGGGTGTTCGGGGTTCGATTTGCGATAGTCGACCAGCGCGGGGTCCTGCTCGGTCACGATGAACTGGTGTTCCACCGGTATGGCGGGGATCTTGATGCCCAGCAGTTTCGCGGTGCGCTGCGCGTGGTTGCCAGTGGCGGTCACCACATGCTCGGCGGTCACGGTGGTCTGCTCGTCCGAGGGCACCAGGTTGCCGCCGCGCTCGACCATCTTGGTCAACGTGACGTTCCACTCGCTGCCGGTCCATTCGTAGCCATCGACCTGCCACTTACGCTCAATGGTGACGCCGCGCTGGCGCGCGCCCTTGGCCATCGCCATCGTCACGTCGGCGGGGTTGATGTAGCCATCGGTCGGGTGATAGATCGCGCCCTTCAAGTCGTCGCAATTGACCAGCGGCCACCGCTCCTTGACCTGCGCGGGCGTCATCCATTCATACGGGATGCCCACGGTTTCCGCGGTCGAGGCATAGAGCATGTATTCGTCCATACGCTCTTGCGTCTGCGCCATGCGCAGGTTGCCCACCACGTAGAACCCGGCGTTCAGGCCCGTCTCTTCTTCGAGCGTCTTGTAGAACTTGACCGAGTAGTCGTGGATGTGGCTGGTGGCATAGCTCATGTTGAACAGGGGCAGCAGGCCCGCAGCGTGCCAGGTGCTGCCACTGGTCAGCTCGTCGCGCTCCAGCAGCATCACGTCGGACCAGCCCGCGCGGGCGAGGTGATAGGCGATCGAGGTGCCGACAGCGCCACCGCCGACGACCAGAGCTTTGACATGGGTTTTCATTGCGCAGGCGACTCCCTTGAACATGCGTTGCACGATCAATAGCAGCCCGCGCAATTCGCGGATGGCCCAGCCGACGCAATGCCGCACAAAACCGACCTGCGCGGCGCAATGCCGCGCGATTATGCGGGGATCGGACAGCAGGCCGGGTTAATCGGTGCCAAGGCCCCGGTTGATCTTGACCTGCGGCTTTGCCGGCTCGGGCGGCGAGGGCGCGGCGTTGCGCCCGCCGAACAGGATGGTCAACAGCGGGATGCCCGCCGATTTCGGCGCTTTGCCACGGCGTGCAGCCAGTATGCCCTGGTAATCGATCTGGCGCAGATAGGCGCGCACTGCCCCGCCATCGGCCCGGGCCCGCACGGTCAGCGTGACACCGTTGCCCAGCCACGCCTTGTAAAACCGATAGGGCGCTTTTTCACCCCGCCACGCCTTGTCGGACGTCTCAAAAAACCGCACGCCTTCGATTTCGGTGAACAGCCGGGCCTTGCTGTCGATGTCTTCGGTCACCGCGTTGGGATCCCGCAATCCACCACCCTTGTATTCCCGTTTGGAATGCACCGCACGGATCGACAAGACCTTGCCGCCCTGCGCGTAGACCCAGGTGCCTTGCGCCCGAAACACGCGCGCCATCGCCTCGTCCGGGTTCAAGTATCGCCCGTCCGTCGTGGATTTCGGCACAGTTCCGTCATGCCCAGCCTTTGTCAGCTGTTGATCGGCATAGTCGTTCCATTCAAAACGCGTCCACCCGTCCAGAGCGGGCGGCAGAAAGCGGCGCAGGTCGCTTGCCTGTTGGTCCGATTCAGGGCGCGCGGTGGCGGCGGGCGCCGGATCTGGCGCCGTACTGGTCGGATGATCAGACGGCTGCGGCGCCTTCACCCATTTTGCCTGCCCGCCCTCGGGGACCGTCAACTTTTCGGCAGAAGTATTCGAATAATAAATGCTCCCACCGCCCATCAAGCTGGCGATCATGAAAATCGCGAAGAACAATCGAACAATCATCGCTCAATCCACATTTACCGTTCAAAACATAGCCGCTCCAAGGCCATCCGCTCACTTCATCAAATCCACGGCCATCGCGCGGCAATGCCGCGGATTGCCGATGGATTTGCAGTCGGTCCGAAGGCCGCGATTGATCTTGACCTTTGGCTTGTCATCCTGCTTCGGCTCCTGCGCCTTGAAGGGTGCCAGCAGATCGACCACCCAGCCGCTATTTGCGGGCTCGGGCAGGACGCGCGGCTTGGCCGCCATCAGACCGTCGAAATCAATTGCACGCAGGTAATGCTTGATCGCCGCATCATCGGCGATGGCGCGCACGGTGATGGTCACGCCCGCACCAAGTCGCGCCTTGATCCGGCGAAACTTGGGTGATTTGCCGGGCCAATCGTCATAACGCACCTCGAAAAACCGAACGCCACGGATAAGCGCGTAGCGCGGCAGTTGCTGTGCCAGCGGGTCGTTCAGCCACTCTTGCCAATGGCGCCCGCCCTTGGTGCCTTCGCCAGTCGATTGCACCACCCGGATAGACAACAGCGCGCCCTCGCCCGCATAGACCCAAGTGCCGCGCTTTGCGCGGGTGCGACCCATCGCGGCGTCAAGTTTCAAGTAATCTTCAAGCTCGGGGAACTGCGCCATGACGGTTTCATCCAAGCTGGTATTGGTCAGGTGCTTTTCGGCGAACGCGTTCCATTCAAAGCGTTTCCACCCCTCGCGTGCCGGCGGCAGATAGGCGCGCAGGTCGGTTTCGGCGTCCGGCGTGCGGTCGGCGGGCGCGATGTTCATAATTTGGGCCAACCGCGCCGCTTGCCCGGCCAGCGATTGGCCGTTCTGATCGGCAAACGCCTGTATGGTGGTTGCAACCGCCACGCCCACCAGCGTGACCAGCATCAGCATTCCCGCAAAAAGCCGCGTCAACACGACAACACCCTCCGTTTGCGGCAGTCTGGCCAAGGCAGATGACCAAAGCGGGGCAAACAGCCGGTTTTATTTGGGTATTCCGCCCGGTGTCAGTAGCTGTATTCGGCGTAGATGCGGCTGATGTCGCCGTTCCAGTCGGTGTTGTAATGCTCCAACAGCTCGTCCGCGGGGGCCTGCCCGGTTTCGATGCTGTCCTCAAGCGCGTGCAGGAAATGGCGTTCGTCCTGCACCATGCCGCCCAGGCCGGGACGCGCCCGCGCCTTCAGGCCCGCGCGGCTGATATCCAGCGCCTCGGCGGCCAGGTCGATCATGCGGCGCCCGCCGACGATGGCCTGCAAGCCGCGCACCGAGGCCTCGACGCGCCATGCCTCGCGCGTCTCGGCATCCCAATGCTTGCACAGATCCCAGGCCGCATCCAGGCTGGACTGATCGTACATCAGCCCCACCCAGAACGCGGGCAGCGCGCAGATGCGCCGCCACGGGCCACCATCGGCGCCGCGCATCTCCATGTATTTCTTGATCCGCGCCTCGGGGAAGATGGTGGTCAGGTGATCGGCCCAATCCGACAGGGTGGGCGTTTCGCCGGGCAACGCGGGCAGCTTGCCATCCAGGAAATCGCGGAACGACTGGCCCAGCGCGTCGATATACCTGCCATCGCGATAGACAAAATACATCGGCACATCGAGCGCATAGTCGACGTAACGATCAAAGCCGAACCCATCCTCGAACACGAAAGGCAACATGCCCGTGCGTGCATCGTCCAGATGCCGCCAGACCCAGCCGCGCCAGGATTTGTGACCGTTGAGCTTGCCCTCGAAGAACGGCGAATTGCCGAACAGAGCGTTGGCGACCGGTTGCAGGGCTAGGGCCACGCGCAGCTTTTTGACCATGTCCGCCTCGGAGGCGAAATCCAGGTTCACCTGCACCGTGCAGGTGCGGCGCATCATGATCTTGCCGGCGTCGCCCACCTTGTCCATGTAGGCGTCCATCAGCTTGTAGCGGCCCTTGGGCATCAGGGGCATCTCCTCATGCGTCCATTCGGGTGCGGCACCCAACCCGATGAACCCCACGCCGATCGCATCGGCGATGTCCTTGACCTCGCGCAGGTGCTCGTTCACCTCGTCGCAGGTCTGGTGGATGGTTTCCAAAGGCGCGCCCGACAGCTCCAGCTGGCCGCCCGGCTCCAGGCTGATATTTGCACCGCCCTTGGTCAGGCCGATCAGGTTGCCACCCTCTTCGACGCCGTCCCACCCATGCTTGTCGCGCAGCCCCTCGAGCACGGCCTTGATGCCGCTGGGCCCGTCATAGGGAATGGGCGCATGGGTCTGTTTGTTATAGCCGAATTTCTCGTGCTCGGTGCCGATGCGCCATGTCTCTTTCGGTTTGCAGCCGCTTTCCAGGTAGCCCGCCAACTGGTCGAAGCTTTCGATCGGGCCGCCGCCGGATTGAGGGATGGACATGGGATGGCTCTCCGACCTTGTTTCTGCAAACGGCGCTATGGGTGCGACGAATTGTTGTCGCTGTCAATGTAGACGGGGCCGGCTTTTTTGCCAGATCGTGACGGGCGCCTGTGCGCCACCGCGCAATTCGGCCAGCATTTTCGGTGTGTCGAGCCCCGGCAATTGTGCAAAGGCATCGAAGAGCGCATCGGCTCCTTCGGCATTGACCGGGATCTCCAGCGGCGGCTCGCCCGGGGCGGTCAGGCGCCAGACGGGGGGCTGCAGCGTCGGGTCCAGTTCCAGCCTGTCCAGCTCGGCCAAGGACAGCGCGCCACCGTGAAACGGGCCCATCCAGGCGACCGCGCTCTCGTCGACCGTCACGACCCCCAAGCCCCCGCGTCCCGAATGAAACCGAGCGCGCCGGATACCGACCCAAAGCAGCAGGAGGCCGATGGGCAAAAGCGCCCAGCCGACCCAGCCCAGGATACCGCGCGCCGCCAGCGCCCACCACAGGCCCAGCCCCGCCAGCACCGCACCGATCAAAGCATCGCGCCATTGCACCAGCGCTGCGGCGGCCTCGGGTCGGATCAGGCTCATGTCGGCGGCCCCAGCGTCAGCGGGCTGCGCAGCATCGCGATGTCGTAGGACCCGATGCGCAGAAATCCGATCCTTTCGTAAACACGCGCCGCCCGTTCACTGGCCGCGAACAGGATGGCGCGGGCCGCGCCCTTCGACGCAACGTGGCGCAATAGCCCGGCCACCACGCGCCCGCCCCGCCCCTGCCCGCGCAAAGGGGGCGGCACGTAAACGCCGCCGACCTGCACCGCCGTGCCCGCCTGCGCGGTGATCGCGGCCATGGCCACCGGCGCGCCGTCCTCGATCAACAGGTGCGTCCGCCCCTGCGCCAGCGCCAGGGCCGCCCGGTCGGTGGCCGCTTGTTTGGCCGCATCGGGCGCGGCCAGGCCGGTTTCGACGGAAAAGGGCGCGAACCATTCGGTCAGAAGATTGCGATCCTCGGGGCCAGCGGGCCGCGTTTCGGCCGCGTCGCACAGCATATCCGCGATCTGAAGCGCATAAAGCGGCTCGGTCCGCCGCAACTGCCAGGCATCGGCCGGCACCGGCAACGCATCCAGGATCAGCCCAACCTGGTCCGATGCCCCGGTCATGCCCTGCAACCGATAGCCTTGCAGCAGATGCGCATAGGTCTGCGCCTCGGTCTTTTTCAGGCCGGGCAATTGGCACATCAACATGCCGCCATTGGCACAGCCGAAAACGCCTGTGATCCCGTCGCCGGTTTCGCGCAGAAAGTAATGCGTGCCATAAGGATGGTCGGTATTGCCGATACCATGCGCCTCGAGATTGCCCAGAAGAAACATCGACGTTTCGATATGCGCATCCAAGAAGGCCGCAATCGCGACCGCGTCTTCGGGGCCGGCCTTGCGGATCATCGCCAATCCCCCAAGGCCATCTGCCACAAGGTCATCGCGGCCACCGCCGCGGTGTCGGCGCGCAGGATACGGGGGCCCAGGCTGACCGCATGGGCGAAGGGCAGATCGCGCAGGCGGACACGCTCGGCCTCGGAGAAACCGCCTTCGGGTCCGATCAGGATGGCCCAGGGGCCTGCCGCACCGGCCCTATCCGGCAGGCCGGACAGCGCGCCTGAAAGCGCCTCGTCACAGAACATCAGTTGGCGGGTTTGGTCCCATCCCTCCAGCACGCGGTCCAGCCGTTGCAGATCGTCCACCTGCGGCACAAAGGTGCCGCCGCATTGTTCGGCCGCCTCGATTGCGTGGGCCTGCAGGCGATCCTGGCGGATGCGGTCGGCATTGGTGAACGCGGTCTGCACCGGGCAGATGCGGGCCGCGCCCATCTCGGCGGCCTTTTCCACGATGAAATCGGTGCGCGCCTTCTTGATCGGCGCGAACAGCAGCCACAGG
>JAASTF010000012.1 GCA_021767525.1 Paracoccaceae bacterium | reverse complement strand
CCAGAACGTCGCATTGCGTCAGGTCGCCGGCCTGCCGCGCGATCTTGGCGGTCAGGTTCAGATCCAGCAGGAAATTCTGCCCCAGCGACTTGCGCGCGGACAGGCCGTGCCGCGCGATCACCTCGCGCAGCGGGGGCAGGGTGTCGATCCCGCTCATGTGGTGCGGGCCCTGGCCATGTCTTCGGCCATGCGCAGCGCCGCGATCAGCGACGAGGGATCCGCCACACCCTGTCCGGCGATGTCGAAGGCGGTGCCGTGGTCGGGCGAGGTGCGCACGAAAGGCAGGCCCAGCGTCACGTTGACCCCGCCCGCGAAATCCAGCGTCTTGATCGGGATCAGCGCCTGGTCGTGATACATCGCCACCGCCACGTCATACCGCGCCCGGGCGCTGGCGTGGAACATGGTGTCGGCGGGCATCGGGCCGGCCAATGTCAGCCCCTCGTCGCGCAGCCTGTCCAGCAGGGGGGCGATCCAAGTCAGCTCTTCATCTCCCATGGCGCCGCTTTCGCCAGCGTGGGGGTTCAGGCCCGCCACCGCGATGCGCGGCGCCGCGATGCCGAAATCGCGGATCATGGCGTCATGGGTGATGCGGATGACCTGCTCCAGCCCCTCGGGCGTCAGGGCCTTGGGCACATCGCGCAGGGGGATGTGGATGGTTGCGGGCACCACGCGCAGCTGCGGGCAGGCCAGCATCATCACCACATCGGCACCATCGCCCAAGGCGGCCAAGTATTCGGTATGGCCGGGATAGGCAAAGCCCGCGCCATCCTTTAGCGCCTTCTTGTTGATCGGGCAGGTGCAGACCGCGCCGGCCGCGCCCTGACGAACCAGCGCGACCGCACGGGCGATCACGTCGATCACCCCTTGGGCGTTGGCCGGATCGGGCTGCCCGGGCGTGGCGGGGGCGGCAAAGTCGTGGCGCAGCACGGGAAGGCCCTGCGCCATTGCCGCGCCGGTGTCGGCGGGGTGGTCGATTTCACAAATCGCGGTATCCGACGGCAGATGCCGCGGATCGCCGATCCAGAAAAACGGCAGGTTGTCTTTCAATTGCCCCCAGGCCCGCGCGGCGATTTCCGGGCCGATCCCAGCCGGTTCGCCGCAGGTCAGCGCGATCGGGGCGGTCATTGCTCGGTGATGCGCGAATCCGCCCGCAACTGCGCAAGATACCCTTCGGCATAGGATTGCAGCCTTTGTGCGCGCAGCTGTTGGCGCACCTGGTCGCGGTCCTGATCCTCGGCCAGTTCCGGCGTGCGGCCGCACAGCATCAGGAAAACCAGCGTCTGGCCACCGGCGCGGGTCAGCACCGTCGACACCTCGCCCGGGTCCAGCTTGGACAGTTCGATGGCGATGTCCTGCGGAATCTCACCTGGCTGTTTCGAGCCGCGTTCCAGCACCTCGGGCGGCTGGCCCTTGGCGACGCCATAAAGGTCGTCGCAGGTATCGACCTCTTGGCGGATCCGCGCAGCGCGCGCCAGGGCCGCATCGCTGCGCCCGCCGTCGATGTAATAGGCGGCGTATTCGATGGCCGCGTAATCCGGTGCCTGATAGTCGGTTTCCTCGATCGCGCGCAGCTGGAACAGCGCCACGGCGTTCTGCAAGGGCAGCGGGTCGGTCACCTGGCCCGGCGCCAGGGCCAGGATCAACGGGCGCAGCTGCGGCGGCAATTGCGTGATGGGCGTCCATTCCATGCGCCCGCCCCGGCCGCGCGTCGAGGCCGCCGAATAGCGCCGCGCCTCGGCCGAGAAGGCATCGAACGAGGTGATCTGGCTGATCCGTTCGGCGCGCTGCATCACCGCCTGCATCTGCGGCGGCGGCGCCGGCATGATGATTTCCGACAGCAGCACCCGCACCGAGCTGCCGCCGCTCAGCGCGTTCAGGGCGCGGTCGATCTCGGATTCGGTGATCTCGACCCGGCCGGCGAAGCGCGCGCGCACCAGCTCGCGCCACAGAACGCCGTTGGCGACGAAATCGCGAAAGCTTTCGGGGGACACGCCGCCGCCTTCGAGGGCGCGCATGAACTGCTCGGTGTTCATGTTGGCGCGGGCGGCGAATTCTTCCATGCCGGCCTGCACGCCCTCGGGCGTGACCTCGATCCCGAAGATTTCGGCGGCCTCTTCTTTCAGGCGTTCCTCGATCAGCTGTTCGCGCGCCAGCTCTTCGGCATTGCCGGGGGCACGGAACAGGCGCAGCATCTGCGCGCGCTGCTCCAGCTCATAGCCGGTGATGACGCGGTCGTTCACGGTGATGGCCGGGGCGAACAGGTTCTGCGCCTGCGCGGCGACGGCCGCGGCCAGAAAGGCGGCGGCGGTGGTCAGGGCAAGGGCGATCCGGCTGATCTGTCGTGTCATGTCGTATTAGTTCCTGCAAGTGCGGGTATAGCTGTTGTCGAACCCCTGGGCCGAAAACCCGCGAAGCCCGATCGTGATGCCAAGATCGGTCGACGGGTCGACGATAGTGGAAGAGGTAAAGCGGCGCGAGAGGGAAAGGTTCACCTCGACGCATTCGTTCCGATACTGCAAGCCCAGCCCCGCCTCTGCCGTTTGTTGACTGCTCACGTCGTAACGCCAATTGGCGGTGCCCGTCCAGTGCCGCGAAAACCGATAGCTGCCGTCAAGCGACCATTCCGACACCGTGTCGGTGCGGTTTTCCGCCGGATCCTCGGTCAGCCAGATATAAGAGGCGCCCAGCCCCAGGTTGGGGGTCACCCAGGCGGCGCGGGCCTCGGCCTTGGTCAGGTCGAACGATGTGTCGAACAGGGTCCGCGCGGTCAGCGCCAGGCCGCCGGCGGTGCGGTATTGCCCGGCGATCAACAAGTTCGAGTTCAGCCCGTCCAGACCCGATGTGCGGGTGAAATCGGGCTGAACCTCGTCGCGGATGACATGGCCCAACGTCAGGTTCGCCTGCCAGCCGCGCGGGTCGAACCGGGTCCAGCCGATGCCATAGGCGGCGCTGGCGCCCCGCTCGCGGCGGTCGGCGGCGGGAAAGCGCGACAGCGACAGCAGGTTGCCCTCGTCGAATTCGACGCGGGTGCTTTCGTCGTTGGGAATGCTGGCATTGCTGCCACCCACCCAACCGATCATCGCCACCGGTTCCAGCACGGTGCGCGCGCCATTGGCGCCGTCGCGCACCAGCGGCCAGCGCAGGGTCAGACCGGCGCGCGGCGTGGCCTCGGTGGTGGCGGCGGCCGACGTGCTGTCTTGGCGAATGCGGAAACTGTCGACCGAAAGGCCGGTCTCCACGCTGGCGCGGATGCCCAGCGGCAGGGTCCAGCTGCGCAGCCAGGCCAGGTCGGCCTCGGCGCGGGCCACGTCGCGCCCCAGGATATCGAGGTTGGAATAGCGCCGATGCCCGTGCAGTGCATAGGCCATGCGCAGCTCGCCCCCGATGCGGCGCGGAAACAGGCGGCGTTCATACACTGCATCGCCGATGATCGTGGGAATTTGCGAGTTTTCCTCGCCCTCGCGCAGCGTCTTGTAGGTAATAAGGCCGGCGCCGATATATTCGTCGCGCCGGGTGCGGCTCACCGCGATCTCGCTGTCCAGGCGGTCTTTTTCGGAATAGTCGTAATCCAGCAGATAGGCCTTGTCGGTCACCGCCTCGACATCGAATTTCAGCTTGAATCCGCGGGCCAGGTCGAAGGCGCCGCTGGCAAAGACATAGGCGCGGTTGTCGGTCAGCAGCTCGTCATTGGACCAGGCACCGTTGATTTCCAGCGCGCCGTTGCGAAACGCCTGGCGATAGCGGAGTTCCAGCGTCCGGCTTTTGCCCGAGATGAATGGCGTCACCGTCAGGTCGCGGTGATTGCCGATGCGGATGAAATAGGGGATGCGCACGCCGGTGCCCAGTTGCGAGTTCTGGTTCAGCGACGGGATCAGAAAGCCGGTGGCACGGTCCAGCGTGGGGTCGGGCAGGCGCAGGCGCGGCAGCCACAGGATGGGCACGTCCAGCACGCGCAGCTGCGCGCTGTCGAAATAGATCTGCTTTTCCTGCTGGTCGTGCACCGCGCGGCGGGCGCGGATTTCCCAGATCGGCGGCGTGTCGGAACTGCACACGCGGCACGAGGTGGCGGCGACCTTGTAAAGCTGGGTATAGCGTCCGCCGACCCGGTCGATGCGGTTGGCGCCCAGTTGCACGCGCTGATCGAACACCATGCGCGCCCCGCGCAGGATACCGTTGCGCATATCCGCATCCAGCGCACCGCCATCGGCCAGGATGATCGAGCTGTCGCCTTCGATCAGCATGATCGGCCCTTCAAGTATTAACTGGTCCTGGCTGCGGTCATAGACGATGCGTGCCGCCTTGAGCCGCGTTTCGCCATAAAGCGCCTCGACATTGCCCTCGGCGACAAGGCGGTTGTCGCCTTCCAGCGCGACGCGGTCGGCGACCAGAACCGCCGGCGCACGTCGCGCGGTGACGTCGTCCTGCGCGCGGGCCGCGGGCACGGGCAGAGCCAGCCACAGCGCCAGCGAGATGGCACAAACCGTCAGGACGGACGCAAGCGCGCGCATCAGCCATCCTCCATGATCAACAAGACGCCCAACCCCAGCATAACCGAGGCAACCGGCGGCGCCCAGGCCGCCAGCACGATCGGGATTTGCCCGTTCTCGCCAAGGATCTGCGCGAAATTTCGGATGTAGTACAGCGAAAAGCCCAGGATCACCGCCGACAGGACCGCCACGCCGGTGTTGCGGAATCGCGCATGGCGCATGGTAAAGGCCGCGCCGACCAGCAGCATCGCCACCAGAAACAGAGGGCGGGCCAGCTCCATCTGGAACCAGACGGCGTGGCGCCGGGCCGAGAACCCGGCCTCTTCCAGCTGCGCGATATAGGCCGGCATGTCCCAGACCGAGATGACCGAAGGATCGCCGAAACTGTCGCGGATGCGATCCATCGTCAGGGTCGAGGGGACGCGCAGCGTGTCATGGCGGGCGGCGGCGGCCTCGGGGTTGAAGCCGGCGACAAGTGGCCAGACCTTTGCGCGGGTCAGCTCCCACGCGCCGGGCACCAGCTGGGCCGATTGCGCCTCGATCCGGCGGATCGGCCCGCCGTCGGGCGCAAAGACAAGGAACGTTACATCATGAAGCACGGTGCCTTCGGGCGCGGCGCGCGCCGCGCGGATCACGGTCTGTCCGTCATCGCCGCCCTGGCGCAGCCACAAGCCTTCGGACGAGATGGAAAACACCTCTTGCCCGCCGCTTAGATACCGTTCTTGCAACTCGCCATAGCGTTTCGAGGTGGCCGCGACGATCGGGTTGAACATCACCACCGTCAGCGCCCCGATCAGCAACACCACCGTCAGCGGCGCCAAAAGCGCCCGCAGCCCCGACCGACCGGCCGCGCGTGTCACCACCAGCTCGGACGAGCGGGACAGGCCAAGAAACATCGCCACGGTCGCCAGGATCATCATCAGCGGCATGATCCCGTAAAGCCCCGAGGGCGTGTTCAGCAGCGTCAGCGTCAGCACCTCGCCAAAGCTGACCTTGCCGCCGAAACGGCGCATCTGTTCGACCAAATCGATCAGCGCCAGAAGCAGAAGAAACACACCGAACACGCCGGCGAAAAAGGTCAGGAACTTGCGGGCGTAATAGGCGTGCAGGATCATGCCGGCACCTCGCCCGACCGGTGCGGCCGTTTGGGGCGCGCGACGCTGTAGAGCAGGGCGACCGCGCAGCCCAGCCCGAACACCACCGGCACATAGATCAGCGGCCAAAGCCGCGGGTCGCTTTGCACCGGCTCGGTCACCAGACCTTCGATGAACTTGACCAGCACCAGCAGCAGCAGCGCGACAAGGATCTGACGCCACACGCCAAAGCGCGAGAATCCGCCCGACAGCAGCGTGGCAAAACCGATCAACGCGGCGACGACGCATAGTAACGGCTGCGCCACGCGCGTGTGCAGCTCTTCGGTGACGGCGCCGCGGTCGAACCCGTAGCGGTCCAGGATACGCTCGAACCCTGAAAGGTAGACATGCGTGGCCAGGTCGCGCACGCGCGGCGGCGGCGCGTTGGACTGGTCGATCAGCGCGCTGATATCATAGGTGAAATCCTTGAAATGCGTGGTGGTCAGCTGCCGTTCGGCGGTGTTCAGCGTCTGCGCCAGCCCGTCGACCATCACCAGCTTGGCGCCGCCCCCGTCATTGACCAGGTAGGCCCGCGTGGCGGTGAACGTGGTGGCGCGGTCGGCGGTGCGGCGATCGGAAAGGAACACGTCCTCCATCGTGCCGTCGCTGCCGATCTCGCGGATGTAAAAGGTCACGCCGTCGGTGGGATGCAGGAACGTGCCCTCGGTCAGCAGGCGCGAGGTGACGTTGCGGGCCACCTCGGCCTCGCGCAGTTGCAGCTGCGACAGGCTGGCCGGGACCAGAAGATGGGTCAGCACAGACATCATCAACGCCGCGCCCAGCCCGAAGATCAGCACCGGGCGGGCCAGGCGCCAGGGGCTGAAGCCGGTTGCCTGCATCACCACCAGCTCGCTTTCGCTGCTAAGCCGGTTGGTGACATAGACAGACGCCGCGAACACCGCCATCGGCAGAACCAGACGGATGACATTCGGCAGGGTCAGCGCGGTAAATTCCAGGAAAACAAAGGCCGATTGCCCATCGCCGATCAGCCGGTCGAACAGGCGCACCGCCTGGTTGATCCAGTAGATCGACACAAGCACCAGGGCGAAGAACCCAAACAGCACCACCAGCTGCGACAGCACGTATCTGTCGAATCTCGTCAACAGTCCCCCCCGGAGGCCTATTCCCTGTTCCGTTGTTACCCGATCACCGCGCCGGGGCAAACTGCTATCTGGTCAAGGGGGCGGGTGCGCGCTAGGACTCCGCCCAACCGGATAAAAAGGAGCTCCCATGACCACGCCGCAGACCATTCGTTTCGCCGACGTCGATCTTGACGCGCTGGCCAGTGCCGAGGGCCGTGTCGCCGTGATCGTGACGCCGGACGGCAAGCTGGACCAGGCCGCGCGCCGCGCCAATCGCCTGACCAAGGGCGCGGTTGCCCGGCTGGCGGACAGCAAGCGGTGGGACAAGGCCAAGCCCGGACAGGTCGTTACCCTGGCCATGCCCGCCGGCATGGCGGCCGAGGCGCTGGATGTGGTCTGCCTGCCGCGCCGCCCCTCGGTCGACGAGGCGCGCCGCGCCGGTGTGGCGTTGGCCAAGGTGCAGGGCGACGCCACGCTGACCCTGGCCGCAGGCAGCACCGCCCGGGCCGAACAGGTGGCGCTGGGGCTTGCGTTGCGGGCCTATGATTTTGCAGATCACCGCACCTCCAAGGACGCGCCCGACCCCTGCTCGGCCACGATCATGGTGTCGAAACCCGATGAGGCCGAGGCCGCAGCCGCGCCGCTTTTGGCCGTGGCCGAGGGCGTGTTCTTTACCCGCGACCTGGTGAACGAACCCGCCAATATCCTGACCACAACGGAATTCGCCAAGCGCCTGAGCGACATGGAAAAGCTGGGCCTGAAGGTCGAGGTGCTGGACGAGGCCGAGATGGAAAAACTGGGCATGGGCAGCCTGCTGTCGGTGGGGCAGGGCAGTGACAGCCCCTCGAAGCTGGTGGTCATGCGCTGGGAGGGCGGCACAAAGGGTGATGCACCCCTGGCCCTGGTCGGCAAGGGCGTGGTGTTCGACACCGGCGGCATCAGCCTGAAACCCGCCGCCGGCATGGAAGACATGACAATGGACATGGGCGGCGCGGGCGTCGTGGCGGGCGTGATGCGCGCCCTGGCGCTGCGCAAGGCCAAGGCCAATGTGGTGGGCCTGGTCGGGCTGGTCGAAAACATGCCTTCGGGCAACGCCACGCGCCCGGGCGACGTGGTGAAATCGATGAAGGGCGACACGATCGAGGTGATCAACACCGATGCCGAGGGGCGCTTGGTGCTGGCCGACGTGATGTGGTACGCGCAGGAAGCATTCAAACCGCGCGGCATGATCGACCTCGCCACCCTGACCGGCGCCTGCATCATCGCGCTGGGGCATGAAAACGCCGCCGTCTTTTCCAACGATGACACGCTGGCCGGGCAGTTCCTGAAAGCTGCCGATGCCGAGGGCGAAGGCGCGTGGCGGATGCCGCTGGGCCAGGCCTATGACGACATGCTGAAAAGCCCGATTGCGGATATGAAGAACGTGGGCGGGCGGCCCGCCGGCTCGATCACCGCCGCGCAGTTCCTGCAACGTTTCGTGCAAGAGGGCTGCCCCTGGATTCACCTGGATATCGCGGGCGTCGCCCATGTGAAATCCGACACCGCCTATGCGCCCAAGGGGGCAACCGGCTGGGGCGTTCTGGCGCTGAACCGGCTGATCGCCGACACGCTGGAAGGCTAAGCGCCGGTGGGGGCCGCGTTTTTCTATCACCTGACGCGGGGCCCGCTGGAGCAGGCCTTGCCGATGCTGCTGGACCGTTCGCTGGCGAATGGCTGGCGGGTGGTGGTGCGCGGCACCGATCCCGGGCGCATGGATTGGTTGGATCAGAAGCTGTGGCTGGGGGACGAGGCGCAGTTCCTTCCGCACGGCCTGGCCGGTGGCCCACATGACTCGTTGCAGCCCGTTTTGCTGACCTGCGCCGCCGAGGCGCCGAATGACCCTGCCTGCCTGATGGCGGTGGATGGGGCCGAGGTGGCGCCGGACGAGGTGCAGCGGCTGGAACGTGTCTGCATCCTGTTCGACGGGCATGACGATCAGGCCGTGCAGGCCGCGCGCGGCCAATGGAAGACGCTGACCGATGCCGGCTGCGCGGCGCAATACTGGTCCGAGGAATCGGGCCGGTGGGAGAAAAAGGCCGAGAAAACCGCGTGATCAGCGGGTCAGAACCAGCGCGCCGTCGGTGATCTCGATCTTGTCGTAGCGTTGCAGGTAGGACATGCCCAAAAGCGAGATGTTCATCTCGCCCTCGTTCACCCAGGCGCGGACGTTGCGATCCTCGATCGCGCCGATGGCGACGCTGTCCAGCGTCACGGGCGCGGTGGCCACGGGGCCATTGGCGCTGTAGGCGCGGCCCGAAAAGATCAGATCGTCACCGGCGATACCGGCGGCGGCGGCGTCTTCGGCACTCAGCACGATTTCGGATGCGCCCGTATCGACGACGAAACGGGTCGGGTGGCCGTTGATATCGGCGGTCACGTAATAATGCCCGTCAGGTGCGCGCGGCAGCTCGATCCGGCCCTGGTCTGCCAGCACGGTTTGTTGCGGCAGCACGGTGCGGCGAATGTCGCCCCAGAGGCCCACCGCGGCGATCACACCCAGAAAGAGCAAGGCCCAAACCATAGCGTGCTGCATGGTGCGCCCCAGCGAGTTGCGGTTCTGTGCGAAAAACCACAGCGTCACCGCCGCGCCCAGAAGGATCAGGTAGAACTGGTTGCCGATTTGGTGTTCGCTCATGGATGGCCCCTTTCGGCGTCGCGCCTGACTGATATAGGCGCGGGCCACTTGGGCGACAAGCTGTCAGCCGGCCAGCCCGAAGCTGCGCAGCCCGTCCAGGACAAATTGCACCGACAGCGCGGCCAGCAGCATGCCCAACAGTCGCGTGACCACGTTGATGCCGGTCTTGCCCAAGGCGCGTTCCAACAGGCCGGCCAGCAGGAACAGCAGCAAAACGATCAGCAGCACCGCCAGCATCACGCCGATGGTGGCGATCAGGCCCTCGGGCCCGGGGTTCTGCCCAGCCAGCAGGATAACCGAGGCGATGGCGCCCGGCCCGGCGATCAGCGGGATGGCCAGCGGAAAGACCGAAGGATCGGGGCCGTCCTCCTCGTCGGCTTGATCCTCACGGCGCTTGGTGCGGCGTTCGAACAGCATGTCGAGCGCGGTCAGGAACAACAGGATGCCCCCCGCGATGCGAAAGGCCGGCATGGAGATGCCGACAAAGCCCAGCACCGCCTCGCCGAACGCGGCAAAAAGGCAAAGCAGAAGTGCGGCGATAATGCAGGCCCGCAGCGCGATGGCGCGGCGTGCACGCGCGGTCATGCCCTGCGTCAACGCCACGAACAGAGGCGTCAGGCCGATCGGGTCGATGATCACGAACAGCGTGACGAATGCCGTGATGAAGAATGCCTGGTCCATGGGCACGGGGCCTAGCCCGCGTTACCGCCCTTGTCCAGACGGGCCATGGCACAGACGGTCACGCCGCATGAGGCGCCGTGTCAAGGGCGGCCCGGTCCTTTTCCGCGATCAATGCGTCGAGCAGCGCCAAAACCTGGGTCGAGGCGTGGTCGACCCGATCCATGTGGCGCAACGCCTCTTCCCGGCGGCCCGAGTTGAAGGCACGCACCGCGGCGATGCCGGCGCTATGCACCGCTTGATGCGGGGCGGCCAGCGCGCGGAACGGGGCCAGGTTGGCAAAAGGCGCGGCGGCATCGCTGTAATACCAAGTGCCAAGGCGGCAGCAGCGGTGATCGGACAGCTCGTCCGGGTTCAGCGTCTGGCGCCCCATGAACATGTCCGACAGCCGCTTTTTCCAGATCACGTGATCGGCCTTGGCCAGGTGCACGACCTTGCCCGGCACATCGCTGAGGGCGGCATCGGCCAGTTCCTCGCCCACGCGCGACACCAGCGCGTTCAGCGCCTTGTCGGCGCCGCTGACGCGTTCGATGTTGTCATGGGCCAGGCTGTTGGCCTTGGCGGCCGAACCTGCCAGCCCCTCGGCCGCGGTGGCCTGTTCCGAGATCGTGTTGGCGATGCTGGCAAGCGATCCGTCGACCTCGGTCACCTGGGCGATCATGTCGGAGAAAACGGCATTCAGACCCACCAGCCTTTCGCGGCTTTGATGGGCCGAGCTTTCGGCACCCGTGACCGTGCCCGAGATGTCGCGCACCAGCGATTGCAGCGCGCCCACCATCGACTGGATGCTGCCCGTGGCCTCGGATGTCTGTTCGGAAAGCGCGCGCACCTCGTTCGCAACGACGGCGAATCCGCGGCCCATCGTGCCGGCCCGGGCCGCCTCGACCGAGGCGTTCAGCGCCAAAAGCTTGGTCTGCATCGCGATCGCGCCGATGGTGGCGACGATCGACGAGATATCGGCCGAAACCTCGGCCAATGTGTTGGTGCCCGTGACGACCGATTGCATCGCGTCCGAACTGGCGACCGAGGCCTGGATCGACAGGTCAAGCTCGCTGCGCGCGGCGCTGGCCGCATCGCGCAGGCTGTGGGTTTTCTGGCGGCTGTTGCGCACCTCGTCCTCGATCATCGTGACCGAGGCGGACAATTGTTCCGAGGTGGCCGCGACGTTTTCCGCGGCACCCTGCATCGTGCCCGACGACACCACGATGCCGCCAAATGCGGTCGACAGCTCGTTGGCATAGATCGAATAGTCGACCACGCGTTTCAGGCGCCGCAGCACCAGCGCATCGCGTGCGTCCGACAAGCGCGCCAGCGCCCGCGACAGCCTGTCGTCGCCCTGCGGAGGTGCGGCGGGCCGGTCGTCGGCCAGGCTTTCGATGAAGGCAAGTTGTTCCGCGGTGATCTGATACGTCATGAGCCTGCTTTTCCGTGCGTGCTGTGGTCGGGGGACGACACTTGCACACAAGAAGTGAAGGCTTGCTGAACCGCTGTGAGAAAACTTTAGGGTGCTTCGGCCGCGTCCAGCCGTTCCTGGGCGGCCTCCCACAAGGCTTCGGCCCGGGCCAGCCCGTCCATGATCTCGGCATACTTGCGGTTCCAGGTTTCCAGCTCACCGACCCGACCATCCTCGTAAAGCGCGGGGTCGGCCAGCTTGGCGGCCAGTTTTTCGCGCATTTCCTCGATCTTGGTGACGCGCTCTTCGCACTTGCGCAGATCGGCGCGCAGGGCCAGGATTTCATCGCGGTTCGGGCGCTTGGGCTTTGGCGCCTCTTTCGGCTTGTCAGGCTTGGCCGGCGCATCGCCTGCCAACAACATCTTGCGATAGCTTTCCAGATCGTCCTGATAGGGAGTCACCGCGCCATCCTTGACCAGCCACAGCCGGTCGGCCACCAGGCCCAGAAGGTGCATGTCGTGGCTGATCAGAATAACCGCGCCGGTATAGGCGTTCAGCGCCTCGACCAGCGCCTCGCGGCTTTCGATATCCAGGTGGTTTGTGGGCTCGTCCAGTATCAGCATATGCGGCGCATCGAGCGTCGCCAGCAACAGCGACAACCGCGCCTTTTGCCCGCCAGACAGCCGGCCGACCTTGGTTTCGGCCTGCTCGGCCATCAAGCCGAACCCGGCCAGCCGCGCGCGCAGTTGCGCCGGCGCTTTTTGGGGCAGGGCCCGGCGCAGGTGCTGCACCGGTGTTTCATCCAGGTGCAGCTCGTCGACCTGGTGCTGGGCAAAAAACCCGATGCGCAGCTTGGAGGCGCGGGTGATCTTGCCCTCCATCGGGGTCAGCCGGTCAGACAGCAGCTTGGCCAAGGTGGATTTGCCCTGGCCGTTCTTGCCCAAGAGGGCGATGCGGTCGTCCTGGTCGATGCGCAGGTTCAGCCGCTGCAACACGGCGCGGCCGTCATAGCCCACGCTGACGCCATCGGTGGCCAGAATGGGCGGCGACAGCTCTTCGGGCGCGGGAAAGGTGAAAACGCGCTTGGCGGCCTCTTCGGGCGCGGCGATGAAATCCATCTTTTCGATCATCTTCAGACGCGATTGCGCCTGCCGGGCCTTGTCGGCCTTGTAGCGGAAGCGGTCGACATAGCTTTGCAGATGCGCGCGGCGGGCCTCTTGTTTCTTGGCCATCGCGGCCTGTACCGCGCGCTGTTCGGCGCGCTGGCGGGCGAATTGATCGTAGGGGCCGTTATAGAATGTCAGCTTGCGGTCTTCGAGATGCAGGATACCGCCCACGGCGCGGTTCAACAGGCCGCGGTCGTGGCTGATGATGATGACGGTGTGCGGATAGCGCTGCAGATAGCTTTCCAGCCACAACGCCCCTTCAAGGTCGAGGTAGTTGGTCGGCTCGTCCAGCAACAGCAGATCGGGCTGCGCGAACAAAACGCCCGCCAGCGCCACGCGCATCCGCCAGCCGCCCGAAAAGGCGCTGCAGGGCATCTGCTGTTCGTCCGTGTCGAACCCCAGACCGCGCAGGATGGAACTGGCGCGCGCCTCGGCCGACCAGGCGTCGATATCGGCCAGCCGCGTCTGCACTTCGGCGATGCGGGTGGCGTCGGTGGCGGTCTCGGCCTCTGCCATCAGGGCCGCGCGCTCGGTATCGGCGGCCAGCACGGTATCGAGCAGCGACACCTCGTTTCCCGGCACCTCTTGGGCCACGCCGCCTACCCGCGCGCCCGAGGGCAGGGTGATCTCGCCGCCCTCCAGCGCCAGCTCGCCCCGGATCAGGCGAAACAGCGTTGTCTTGCCCGCACCGTTGCGCCCGACAAGACCCACCTTATGGCCGTCGGGGATAACCGCACTGGCGCTTTCGAAAAGCGGCCTACCTTCGATGGAAAAGGAAATATCCGAGATCTTCAACATGGCTGCCCTGTAACAGAGCCTGAGCGCCGCTGCCAGAGCGCAGGCGCTTGCGCATCCCCGCGCGGCGGCGTAGCCATGAGACATCGAATTTGGATGCATTTGCATGGGCCTGCCCGAAAAACCTTCGCTTCTGACGCTGATCCTGCTGACCTCGATCAGCGTTCTGTCGCTCAACATGTTTCTGCCCTCGCTCAGCCGCATCGCGACCGAGCTGGATGCCGATTACGCGCTGGTGTCGCTATCAATCGGCGCCTACCTGGGCGTTTCGGCCGCCTTGCAGATCGTGATGGGGCCCTTGTCGGACCTGTATGGGCGGCGGCCGGTTCTTCTGGTGGGGCTGGCGATTTTCGCCATAGCTTCGCTGGGCTGCCTGCTGGCGCAGAATATCTGGGTGTTCCTGGGGTTTCGCCTGCTGCAAAGCCTGGTGGTCTGCGCGATGGTTATCAGCCGCGCGGTGGTGCGCGATATCGCGCCGCAGGACCAGGCCGCGCGCCTGCTGGGCCTGATCGGCACGGCGATGGCATTGGCGCCGCTGTTGGGCCCGGTTCTGGGCGGCGTGCTGGACCAGCTGTTCGGATGGCGGGCGAACTTCGCGGCCTATATGCTGATGGGGATCGGGCTGTTCGTGCTGACCTGGGTGGACCTGCCCGAAACCAACCCGAATGTCGGTGCGGGGTTCGGCCGGCATTTCCGCAGCTATCCCGAGTTGCTGGGCGTGCCCTTGTTCTGGGCGCATTGCGGGTGCCTGGTGTTTTCGGTTGGCGGCTTCTACGCATTCCTGGGCGGCGCGCCGCAAGTGGCCGAGGTGCAATTCGGCCTGACACCGGCCTGGGTCGGCGTGGGCATGGGCAGCATTTCGGCGGGGTTCATGCTGGGCAACTACCTGACCGGGCGTCTGTCGGGGCGGGTGGCGCTGTCGCGGATCGTGCTGACGGGCCGGTGGCTGGCGCTGATCGGCCCTGCCGTGGGCGCGGCGCTGTTCGCGATGGGGCTGTCGCATCCCTTGCTGATGTTCGGTTTCGTCATGTTCATCGGCCTTGGCAACGGGCTGACCATTCCGGGCGTGAATGCCAGCGTGATGTCGGTGGCGCCGCACCTGGCCGGCAGCGCGTCGGGGCTGTCGGGGGCGCTGACCTTCGGCGGTGGTGCGGCGCTGACGGCGATTTCGGGGGTCGTGGTCAGCACCGCCGGTGGGGCTGCGGCGCTTTTGCTGCTCTTGGCGGCGGTGTCGGCGCTGGCGCTGCTGTCGGCGCAATATGCCTACCGGCTCGAGGCGCGGATGGCCTGACCCATTCGCGGCTTTTCAAGCCAGATCAGCCGTGTTAAGGCCCGCCTCGAACAATCAGAGGCGTTCGGCATGGGGCCGTCCGCCCGCAACCACAGGACGACAGACATGGCCATTCAACGCACGTTCAGCATCATCAAGCCCGACGCGACCAAGCGCAACCTGACCGGCGCCATCAACGCCAAGCTCGAGGCCGCAGGCCTGCGCATCGTCGCGCAAAAACGCATCCACCTGACCAAGGCCCAGGCGGGCGTCTTCTACGAAGTGCACAAGGAACGCCCGTTCTATGACGAGCTGTGCGAATTCATGGCATCCGGCCCGATCGTGGTGCAAGTTCTGGAAGGCGAAGACGCAATCGCCAAGAACCGCGAAGTGATGGGCGCCACCAACCCCGAAGAAGCCGCCGAAGGCACCATCCGCAAGGAATTCGCCCTGTCGATCGGCGAAAACTCGGTCCACGGCTCGGACGGTGAAGACACCGCCAAGACCGAAATCGCGTATTTCTTTTCGGGCCTGGAAATCGTCGGCTGACCCGGCAGATCACGGATTGAACACAAACGCCGCCCGCGACCTGCGTGGGCGGCGTTTTGCATTGGCCGGATGCGGGGCCGGGGCAACGCGGCCTAGCGCGGCTCAAGCCGGGTGATGCCAACGGCCGCGGCGCGCGCCAGGTCCAGGTCCAGCGACATCGGGATGTATTCGCCGCGCCGCCACAGCTCGCCCATATCGTCGTAATAGCGTGACAAGGGGTGGCCCGACTGGCCGGTGGCGATCACGAAAACCGAGCTGTCTGGATCGGTGAAATCGTACACCCCGCGATAGCCCGCTGCATGCACGTTTTCGAACGGGGCGGGCCCGGTGCCGCGCGTCAGGCCCCGGCGCAGCGTGTTGTCACTGCCCGAGGTCGATTGGCGGATATTCACCACCCAGCGCAGCAACGGCACATCGCCCAGGGTTTCGTGCATATGGGCGGCCTGGTGCGCATCGCCCCAGCGCAGCGATTCCAGCGCGGTGCCATAGTTTTCTTCCAGCCAGATGATCGCGTCGTCCAGCGCCAGCCGCGCCATGTCGGTGCAGGTTTCCCGCGGCGCGCTTTGAATCACGTCGCACCACGCACCCGCGCCATCCACATCGCGATAAACCTTTTCGATGAACAGCGGCTGGATATGGGTGAAATCACGCGCCAGCGGGCCCAGCTCGTCGCGGATCAGCCGGTCTTGCAGGGCGCGGATCCAGGCCGAGTAGATCAGCGGCTCGGGCAAATGCTCGTTCATTTCGCCGTTCCAGTCGGCCAGCAGGCGCAGCGCCTCTTGGCGCTGGCGCTCGGGCGTGCCCTCGGGCGCGGCCTCGCCGGTGAACCACAGATCGGCGCCGATCAGGGGCAAAAGCGTGCGCGCCGTGGGTGACACTGTGTCCAGCTGCGCCTCGATAAAGCTGTCGCGCGTATGCACCTGGCGCGATTGCATCAGCCGGGTCCAGCGTTGCACCCGCTGCGTGTCGCCCCAGTGATACGAGATATGCAGCGGAAAGGGGCGATCGACGATCTTGTTGTTGGTGGCGCCCACGATCCCGCCCGGCGGCTGCAGGAAAACCGGGTTCGACGAAAACGGGCTGCGCCCTTTCCAGCGGTTGCGATCTTCCCAGCCTGGGGCGGGCATGCGGCCCTGGGTCTGGTGGTCGGCATCGCGGCGGGGCGCGGCGCCGATGGTTTTCATGGCGATCTGCACCCCGTCGACCACCACCAGGTTCAGCGACGGCGCGATGTGGCTTTCGGCGGCCGCGATGGCATCCTGCACTGTGCGCGCCTGCATCAGCCGCAGCCACGCGCCGACGCTGCGATCCTCGCGGTCCAGCCCGGTCCAGGACAGGGCCATGACGTGGCCCTGGGGCGTGACGCTGTCCAGGTTGAAATCGCTGCCGGGCAGGATGGGGCCGTTATCGCTCCAACGCAGGGTCATGGTGACGGGGGCCGCATCCTTGATCCGCAGGATCGAGCGGCTGGTCTGAAACGCCTTGAACCCGTCGGGCGTTTCGTACTGGTCGGGCGCGTCGGGGTTCAGCCGTTCCACGAACAGGTCCTGGTCGTCCAAATAAGAGGCCGCGATGCCCCAGCCCAAATCCTCGCTGCGGCCCGACAGGATCACCGGAACGCCCGGAATGGTGGCGCCGATCACGCCGCCCGTCGACAATTCCAGCCGCGCCAGGTACCAGATCGCCGGCGCCGACAGCGGCAGATGCGGGTCGTTGGCCAGGATCGTGCCGCCAGCGGCCGAGCGTTTGGGCGCCGCGGCCCAGACGTTCGAGGCGCCTTGCATCCCAACCGGCGCCACCGGCCACAGAGGGTGGCGGTCAGACGGCGCGGCGGCCTGCGCCACGCGCGGCAAGGGCGCCTGCAGCAGCGCGGCATAGTCGGGCAGGGCGGCCACGCCGCTGCCGGGTGCATCAGGCAGAATATCGGCCACCCGGGCCGGATCGGGCAACAGCAGCGACACGCGGGCGCGGCGCACCTCGGCTTGCAGATGGTCGGACACGCGCAGCGCCATCAGCTTGACCAGCGCGATTGAATCGGCGGGCTGCCAGGGCGCGACGGCGGGGTTGAACAGGAACATCTCGGGCGCCCCGCGGCCCAGGGCGCGCTCGTTGATCTCGGCCAGGCGGGCGTTCACGCCCGCGGCATAGGCGTTCAGCGCGGCCAGCGTTTCAGGCTCTTGCGCCGCGACCGAGGCTTGCGCGGCACCGTGGATGTCCAGCCGGCGCATCAGCTTGTCCACCTCGACCGTGCGCAGGCCGAACACCTCGCTCAACCGGCCCTGCGCGGTGCGGCGCAGCACCACCATCTGCCACAGCCGGTCCTGCGCATGGGCATAGCCCAGCCCAAAGAACACGTCGGCATCGGACGCGCCCAGGATATGCGGCACATTGGCGTTGTCGCGGACGATCTCGACCGGGGCGGTCAGGCCCGACACCTGGTGAGTGGCGTCGTAATCGGGCAGGGACCGCGCCGCCAGGTAATAGACCGCGAACAGCGCCACCAGCGCAAGCACGATCATCCCGCCGGTGATCCGCAAAAGCCAACGGAATAGCTGCGCCATTGCCCCTTTCCCAGTTCATCCTTGCCTTTGCGTCGTTCCCTAGACACAAACCAAGGGGAACACAAACACTACGAGGAGGGGTAAAATGGCAAAAGTGGCGTTTCTTGGCCTGGGCGTGATGGGCTATCCGATGGCGGGTCACCTGGCCAAGGCCGGGCACGAGGTCTGCGTTTACAACCGCACCGCCGAAAAGGCCGCCAAATGGGGCGAAGAGCACAAGGGCGCCAACGCCGCCACCCCGCGCGAGGCGGCGCAAGACGCCGATTTCGTGATGGCCTGCGTGGGCAATGATGACGACCTGCGCAGCGTGGTTCTGGGCGAGGATGGCGCGCTGGCCGGCATGGCGGAAGGTGCGATTTTCGTCGATCACACCACCGTTTCCGCCGCCGTCACCGCCGAGCTTTATGCCGCCGCCAAGGATCAGGGCGTGGGCTTTGTCGACGCGCCCGTGTCGGGCGGTCAGGCCGGGGCCGAGAATGGCGTGCTGTCGATCATGTGCGGCGGCGACCAACCCCATTTCGACGCCGCCCTGCCGGTGATGGAGGCCTATGGCCGCTCGATCAAGCGGCTGGGCGAAAGCACCGCGGGGCAGCTGACCAAGATGGTCAACCAGATCTGCATCGCGGGGCTGGTGCAGGGCCTGTCCGAGGGGCTGGCCTTTGCGCAGAAGGCAGGGCTTGATGGCAAGGCCGTGGTCGAGGTGATCAAGGGCGGCGCGGCGGGCAGCTGGCAGATGGAAAACCGCCATGCCACGATGCTGGACGACAAGTTCGATTACGGCTTTGCGGTCGACTGGATGCGCAAGGACCTGGGGATTTGCCTGGCCACCGGCAACGAGCTGGGCGCGGCGCTGCCCGTGACCGCGCTGGTCGATCAGTTCTACAAGGACGTGCAGAACATGGGCGGCGGCCGCTGGGATACCTCGTCGCTGATAAAGCGCCTGCGCTAGGGCCTTGCGTGATCCAATCGTGCGCTACGCGCACACTTCCAGCCCGGGTTTTCCTAGCGGAAAAGCCCGGGCGGTGCCTCCGGCGGGGATATTTCTAAAGAGAAGAAACCAAGGCAGCCTGCGGGTTTAGCCATGCGGCGTGGCGTTTGAAAACAGGTGGATCACCAGGATGCCGCCCAGGATCAGCGCCATACCAATCACCGCCGGCACGTCCAGCGCCTGCTTGAACACCAGAAAACCGATCAGCGCGATGAACACGATACCCAACCCCGACCAGATCGCATAGACGATGCCCACCGGCAGCACCTTGAGCGTGATCGACAGCAGGTAAAAGCTGATCGCATAAGCCACGACCACCAGAACCGAGGGCCAAAGCCGGGTGAATTGCTGGCTGGCCTGCAAGGCCGAGGTTCCGACGGTTTCGGCCAGGATCGCCAAGGCCAGGATCAGGTAGATTTGCGCGGGCATCGGGGCCTCCGGTTCAGGGGGGATTGCCCCCTCTTACCCCGCCTTTTCCGCCGCGTCACGACCGCGCGATATAACGGTCGCGTCGGTGATTGATCGCCATGATGATGTTCAGCACCGCCGCGCCCAAAAGCGACCAACCGACGATGTCCGGCGCGAACAACATCAGCGCCGCGGCAAAGACGCACAGATCAAAGCCAAGCTGCACCCAGCCCGCCTTTATCCCGTAGCGGTCTTGCAGGAACAGCGCGACGATGCCCACGCCGCCCAGGCTGGCGCCGTGCCGGAACAGCGACAATAGCCCCACGCCCGCCGACACCCCGAACAGAACCGCGCCCACGCCGGGGTGCAGGTCGGCGATGGTCATGACCAGCGGCAGGGCTTCGGCCAGGGTCGACATCAGCACCACCGCGGCAAAGCTTTTGATCGTGAACACCCAGCCCATCTGCCGCACGGCAAAGACATAGAAAGGCAGGTTGATGACGAAGAACACCGGCCCGAAACTGCCGATCCCCAGATAGCTGATGACCAGTGCCAGGCCGGCGATCTGCCCGGTGATCAGGCTCGACGCCTCGAGAAACTGGATGCCAAGCGCCACCAGCATCGTGCCGATCAGGATGCCCTGCACGTCTTCGGCCGGGCTGTGGCGCCCCGGGGGCGGTGTTTCAAGCAAGATCATCGAAGGAAATACTGGCTTTGGCCAGGGCAAAGTCCAGCGGCGCGGCGACAGACGTGGCGCGCCATCATGCTCGGGCGCCCAAAAAACGGGCAGCCTGCCGCCTAGTTCGGCAAGATGCGGCGCTCGGCGCCACGCATGACGCTCAGTGTCAGATACGCGCCCAGACACACCGCCGCCACGCCCAGCGACAGCGGCAGCGGCGTGCCGTCGAAGACCAGGCCGATGGGCACGGCCATCAGCGCGCCCAGAATCGTGCTGACCGAGCCGATCACGCTGGCCGCCATGCCGGCCACATGGCCCATCGGCTCCATCGCAAGCGCGTTCAGGTTGCCGATGGTCAGCCCGGTTTGAAAGAACACGCTGGCCTGCCAGGAGATGAAGATACCGAACATCCACCCCATCGGAATCTGCGCCAGCCACAGCGCGGTGACGATCAGCGACAGCACCACCTGCGCGCCGAACGCAAAGCTGGCCAGCCGGCGCATTCCCAGCCGCATCACCAGCTTGGCGTTCAGAAACGAGGCGCTGGCCGCGATCAAGGACACCAGGGCGAACCAGTAGGGAAAGCTGTCTGCGGCATCGAACACGCGATCATACACAGGCTGCACCAGGCTGATCATCGAAAACAGCATGGAATAGCAAAACGCCTGCGCCAATAGGGCCAGGCTGACGGTCGGGTGGCGCAGCATTTCGGACAGCGCGGCCAGCATCGGCCCCGCACGCATCGGGCGGCGCTGCTCGGGCGGCAGGGATTCGGGCTGGCGCAGGGCAAGCCACAGACCGGTCAGCACCGCAAACCCGACAAAGGCCAGAAAAATCGCGCGCCACCCCGCCAGCCCCATGATCCACGCCCCGAAAAGCGGGGCGATGGCGGGCACAAGCGTGAAGGTCATCATGATGAAGGACAGGATGCGCGCCATGTGCCGGCCGGAATAAAGATCGCGCACGATGGCCATCGCCACCACGCGCGGCCCCGCCGCGCCGATCCCTTGCAGGACCCGTGCCGCCAGCAGCAATTCCAGCGACTGCGCCTGCCAGGCCAGGATCGAGGCCAGCACATACAGCGCCGACCCAGCCAGCAGAACGGGCCGACGGCCCACCGCATCGGACAATGGCCCCACGAAAAACGTGGCCAGCCCCATCCCGATGACAAAGCTGGTGACGATCAACTGCACTTGATTGGGGGCGTCCGGCGTCAGCTCGGCCGCGATCTGCGGCAGGCCCGGCAGCATGGCGTCGATCGAAAAGGCGATCGTCGCAAAGAGCATCGCCATAAGGGCAATGAACTCGACCATGGAAAGAGGGCTTTGGCGCATAAGCACTACACATCGGGACTGCTGAATGTCAGCGACCCAACACCAATCGCCTTTGGGTAGCAACGGTAAGAATGTTTACCCTCTGGGGTGACGTAAGGTAAGGCGCGGTCAATCCGGGCCGTCGCCCTCGCGCTGTTTCTCGCGCTCGGCGCGGCGGCGGCGGAGGCGGCTGGCGATGGTGATTTGCGAGAAATGCTGGATGGCCGCAGCAAAAATGCCAAGGCCTGCGAAAATCAGCACCGTCGCCGCGATCTTGCCCAGGGACGTGGCGGGCACAAGGCTGCCATAGCCGACGGTGGAAAGCGTCACGACGGTGAAGAAATAGGCGTCGATCCAGCTCCAGCCTTCGACGAAATGGAAAAAGATCGTGCCGATGGCGATCACGGTGACCAGCGCGCCGATGATGACCTTGGTTGCCTCTGTCATGGCCGTTTCAGCCCCTCACAACCCATGCACAACCCATGCACATGTCATGCATATCACGCCTGGTCCTGTGCCTGCTCGTTGATTTCGTCGATCACCTTGAGCCACAGGTCGCTGTCTTGCGCGCCGGGCACGGCGTGCTGGCGATTGACGATGAAGGTGGGGACCGAATTGATGCCCATTTCGCGCGCCGCGGCGTCGCGGTCGCGGATTTCCTGCACATCCGCGTCCGAGGCCAGAAGGCGCTGGATCACGCCGGCATCCATCTCGGCGCTGTCGGCGATGTCGGCCAGCACTTCGGCATCGCCGATATCGCGGCCTTCGGTAAAATAGGCCCGGAACAGGGCGCTGACGACAAAGGTCTGTTTTCCCTCGATCCCGGCCCAGTGGATCAGGCGGTGCGCATCGAGCGTGTTGGGGGTGCGCTGGATTGCCTCGAAATCGATCTTGAGGCCCAGCTGTTCGGCGTGTTCAACGACCGGCATATAGGCCTTTACCGCGCCCTCCTTGCCGCCGAACTTGGCTTCGAGATAGGCGCGCCGGTCCATGCCCTCGGGCGGCATGTCGGGGTTCAGCTGAAAGGGGTGCCATTCGATGGTGAAGGGATGGTCGGGGCGCTGTTCCAGCGCGCGGTCCAGCCGGGCCTTGCCGATATAGCACCAGGGGCAGATCGGATCGGAGAAGATATCGAGCTTGATCATCAAAGGGCCTTTCTTTGCGAAAGGGGCGTATCAGGGCGTGGGTGAGAATTCCAGTGCGGGTGATGTGAAAAGCCGCGCGATGGCCAGACCGCGGGATGGCCATCCAACTGAGGAACATCGCGCTTTATCCTGGCCAAATCCGCAAATGATCCGGTCAAAGCGCCTAGCCGAACCAAATGGCCAGCCCGGGGGCGGTCTGGCCATCGCGCGGCGCCTTCGGCGCTGTTCGCGGGGGGAGTGCTCAGGCGCTGCGCGTCGGCCGATGCCGCCGTTTGCGCGGCTGTTTTTTACCGCCGTCAAAAAAAGCGCCCAGACCAACCAAATCGCCGCCGCGTGGGGGCGCGCCGGCGATGCGCGGCGCCTTCGGCGCTGTTCGCGCGGGGGAAAGGCACGGGCGCTGCGCGTCGGCCTATATCCCTGTTCGCGGGACCAGCCGACCCTTAAACCAACCCTTTCAGCGCCTTGCGCTGCAACTTGCCGTTCGGGTTCGTCGGCAGCGCATCGAGATGCCGGAACATGCGCGGCTGCTTGTAGCGCGCCAGCCGCTCGGCGCACCAGGCGGCAAGTTCGTCGTCAGAAATCTCGGCGGGGCCGGTGTAGAAGGCGGCGATCAGGCGCACATCCTCTTTCACCTCGATATCCGTGGCGCCCGCCTCGGTGATGCCGGGATGGGCCAGAAGCACCGCCTCGACCTCCAACGGTGAGACGCGATAGCCGCCGGCATTCATCATGTCGTCGTCGCGGCCGTGATAGGCGATTTGCCCATCCTCTTCCATGTGGCCCTGATCGCCGGTCAGGAACCATTCGCCCTTGATGCGGGCGGCGGTTTCGTCCTCGGCGCCCAGGTAGCCCAGCATGAGGCCGGGATCGCGGGTGCTGACCGCGATGATACCGGGCGCGCCCATCGGCACGGGCTGACCATCGCCATCGACGATGGCGACGCGGCGGCCCTGTTGCGGCTGGCCCAACATGCCGGGGCGCGACGGGTGCGCGGGGCTGCCCGAAATGAAGGTCGAGCATTCCGACATGCCATAGGCCTCGTATATCTTGGTGCCGGTGGCGTCGTTCCAGTGCTGGCGGAT
>JAASTF010000171.1 GCA_021767525.1 Paracoccaceae bacterium | reverse complement strand
GGCCACCCCGAGGGCAACCGCGACATCGACGCCGATGGCGGCGACAAGATGGTGATGGAGGCGCTGCGCTGGAAGCAGGCGTTTTCCGAGCGCACCGATGCCAAGATGGCGCTGGCCACGCAGTTCGCCTTTGATGCCGACCCGATCATCGCCTGGGCCGACCGGCTGACCGCCGAGGGGATCACGCTGCCCATCCATATCGGCATCGCGGGGCCGGCCAAGCTGCAGACGCTGATCAAGTTCGCCATCGCCTGCGGCGTTGGCCCGTCGCTGAAGGTTCTGCAAAAGCGCGCGATGGACGTGTCCAAGCTGCTGCTGCCCTACGAGCCCACCGACGTGATCGCCAAGCTGGCCGCGCACAAGGCCGCCAATCCCGATTTCAACATCGAGCGCGTGCACTTCTTCCCGCTGGGCGGGATCAAGACCAATGCGCAATGGGCCATCGATAATGGCGGCGCGTCCGCCGTTCCGGCCGCACAAACCCAAGGATAAGGCAAGACATGACCCGCACCATCGTTGAATCGAAAACCAAAACCGCCATCATCGGCTTTGACCAGCCGTTCTGCGTGATCGGCGAGCGCATCAACCCCACGGGCCGCAAGAAGCTGGCCGCCGAGCTTGAGGCGGGCGATTTTTCCACCGTGGAAAAGGACGCGCTGGAGCAAGTCGCCTGTGGTGCGCAGATCCTCGATATCAACGCGGGCGTGGTCTATAACTCGAACCCCAACCCGAACGAGACCGAGCCGCCCCTGATGCGCAAGATGATCGAGCTGGTGCAGGGGCTGACCGATGTGCCGCTGTGCATCGACAGCTCGGTGCCCGGCGCATTGGAGACGGGGCTGGAGACGGCTGAGGGCCGGCCGCTGCTGAACTCGGTCACCGGAGAGGAGGAGCGGCTGGAACAGATCCTGCCGCTGGTCAAGAAATACAACGTGCCGGTGGTGGCGATCTCGAACGACGACACAGGGATCAGCGAAGACCCCGACGTGCGGTTCGCCGTCGCCAAGAAAATCGTGGAACGCGCCGCCGATTTCGGCATCCCTGCCCATGACATCGTGGTGGACCCGCTGGTGATGCCGGTGGGGGCGATGGCCACGGCAGGCGTGCAAGTGTTCGCCCTGGTGCGCCGCCTGCGCGACGAGCTGGGTGTGAACACGACCTGTGGCGCCTCGAACATCAGCTTCGGCCTGCCGAACCGCCACGGCATCAACAATGCCTTCCTGGCGATGGCCTCGGCTGCGGGCATGACCTCGGCCATCATGAACCCGGTCGCCATGCCCAAGACCGCCAAGATGGTAAGCGAGCGCCTGGACGAGCTGAAGGCGCTGGGCGTGACCGCGCCCGAAACCGTGGACATGGCCGCGCTGGCGCCGTTGCTGGGCATGGCCCCCGCCGAGGATCTGGTGAAAGAACGCCTGGCGCGTCTTGCCGACCTGGGCATCGAGGTGCCTGAGGGCACCGAGATCGGCAAGCTGGCCCCGCTGCTGGGCCTGTCTCCGAAGGTCGGCGTTGCCTCGGAAGAGGTGATCTCGATCCGGGCGGCGGATTTCCTGCTGGATCACGACCCGTCGGGCGGCAACTGGATCAAGCTGAACAAGGTCGCCGCTGCGGGCGGTGGCGTAGGTGGACGCGGCGGGCGGCGCCGTCGCCGCGGCTGAGGCTTCTGAACGCGTGCACTCTGCGGCCCTGCATCTTGTGCGGGGCCGCTTTGCTTTTGCGAGGCGCTGTGATCTTGTGACGTGATGGAGTTGATCGGCGATATCGGCGGCACGGCCTCGCGCCTTGCGCTGGCGCTCGCGGGCCGACTGGTCGAAAGCAGCCTATGGACCGCGCCCGAGGCGCTGGCCGATGACCTGCCCGCCATGCTTGCGGCGTTCCGGGCCGATCGGGCCCCACAGTCTGCACCGCGCGCCGTGGCGCTGGCCGGGGCCGGTGCGCTGCGCGGCGATACCCTGCCGCTGACCAACCGCGCGCTGGTGCTAAGGCCGGGTGTGATCCGCGCGGCGCTGGGCAACCCGGAACTGCCGGTTCGGCTGGTCAACGACATGGTGGGGCAGGGGCATGGGCTGGCGCAGGTGCCGCCGTGCGCGCTGCGCCTGCTGGCCGGGCCTGAAAACGGCGATGGGGCCCGTCTGGTGGTGAATATCGGCACGGGGCTGAACGCGTGTCCGGTGCATTGCGTGTCGGGCCGGCCCTTTGTGCCGGTGGCCGAAGCCGGCAACGTGACGCTGCCGCAAACCGGCCCGCTGCTGCGCCAGCTGGCCGAGGCGCGCGGCGGCGAAGTGGTGGCCGAGGACGTGATTTCGGGCCGGGCCCTGCCGTGGCTGGCGCAAAAGCTTTGCGACATAGACGCGGTAGGTGCCGCGGCGCTGGCGCTGCCCCCGGTGCGCGCCGCGCTGGCTCAGGCGCTGGCCGCCTATCTGCGCGACATGGTGCTGACCCATATGGCGACGGGCGGCGTGGTGCTGACCGGCAGCGTGGCGGCTGCGTTGGCCGATTGCCTGGACTGGGCCGGCTTGCACGCCGCGATGGTCGGCACGCGCGCCTATACCGATCTGCTGGCCAGCGTGCCGATGCACCTATCCACCGATCCGCAGATCACCTTGCGCGGTGCAGCGGTCCTGGCGGCGGCGCTTTAAGCCAGGTCAAGATCGCGGGCCAGCATCGCGGCGTGGGTGCGGTTGCGCGCACGCAGTTTGCGGCAGATCGTTTTCACGTGCAGCTTGATGGTGACTTCCTGGATATCCAGGTCGCGGGCGATTTCCTTGTTCGACTTGCCCGCCATCACCCCGCGCAACACGTCCATTTCGCGCGGCGTGATGTGAACATTGGCCTGGGTGTCGCTGGCGCTGTCCAGGAACTCTTGCGGGCGAAAGATGTGGCCGGCCATCATGTGGCGCACCGCGGCGACCATCGTGTCGGGGGCGATGGACTTGGGGACGAACCCGCGCGCCCCGGCGGCCAGCGCGCGGCGGGCGACCTCGGGCGGGGCGGTTCCCGACAGCAGCGCAACCGGCGCCGGTGCGTTGGCTTGCAGCGCCTCTGTCAACCCGGCGGGCAGGCTCATCCCCGGCATGGTGTAATCGAGCAGCACAAGGTCGAACGGCCCCTCGGACCTGATTGTTTCAAGTGCCCCCTGCAATGTCGCCGCTTCGGCGATATGCGCGCCGATGGCGTCGCTCAGGTAACTCGCCAATGCCGCGCGCACCAACTCGTGATCGTCGGCGATCAGAACACGGATCATACTGGCCCCCTACCTCTTCCCCTTACTATACCTTAGCATAGGCCTCTGGACGCGGGGAAGAAAGCGCTTGAATAGTTACCGGTGACGCCACCCCACGCGCAGGAGGACAGGTGCCGCCCTTGCACAGGATAACCGCCCGCCGTGCTCTTGCGATTCTGGCCATCGGCATGGCCGCGCTGGCGCTGGTCGAGTGTCTGCCCCACAGCTTGCGTGCCGAAGGGGCCGGGGCGGGGTGCCAGATCCCGGCGGCTTCGGGGCAAGAGGGGCTTTTGGAAATCGTGCGCCTGACCGAAACCGACGATGGCGCGCCGCAACGCATCGTCCTTGATCGTGCCGCGTTCGAGGCCCTGCCGCAAGACGGGTTCGAAACGACAACGATCTGGACAAGCGGCGTGCAGCGGTTTCGCGGTGTCAGGCTGGCGCAGCTGATGGAGTGCCTGGAGGTGCGCCAGGGCACGTTGACGCTGACCGCGCAGAACGCCTATCTGATCGACATTCCGGTGGCCGAACTGCGCGCGGACGGCGCGCTGATCGCGATCGAACGCAACGGCGCGCCGATGTCGCTGCGCGACAAGGGGCCGCTTTGGCTGGTCTATCCCTATGATGCCGACCCGGCCTATCGCAGCGAAACCGTTTATGCCCGCAGCATTTGGCAACTGGACCGGATCGAGATCGCACCCTAGTCTGGGCCGGTCTTTCGGAGAGCGCCATGAAAAGGATCTGGCCGCGACTGTGGCGGATGCGCCGTGACTGGGTGCCGATGTCGGCGCTGGCGCTGGGCATCGGGCTGCTTCTGTTTCTGGGCGTGCAACTGGCATGGCGCGGCGCGGTCGAGCTGCGCGCGCTGGACAACGCGGTAACCGACAACGTGGTCTGGACCGTCTCGCAGGCCGAAGTCGAATTTCTTGAACTGCAGCGGGTGGCGTTGCTGGCGGGCCAGGGGCAGGTGGGCGCAGACGAGATGCGCCGCGCCTTTGACGTGTTCTACAGCCGGATGGAAACCTTGCGCAGCGCGCCGCTTTATCGCGATTTCGCCGAGGCTGCGCAGGTGACCGACCGGCTGGATGCGCTGGGCCGGCAGATCGATGCGCTGTTGCCGGTGGTCGACGGGCCGGATGCGGGGTTGGTGGCTGCAACGGACACGGTGCTGGCACGGCTGGCAGGCATGGATACCCCCCTGCGCGAAGTCAGCACACGCATGGTGCAGCAGGTTGCGATGATCCAGCAAGCGGCGCGGCGGGGCCTGTTTTCGGTCATGCGCAACCTGGCCATCGTCGTGGTGTTGTTGATGGTCTTCATGGCCGCCTTGATGCTGATCCTCGGGCGCTTGTTCCTGTTCGCGCGGTCGCGGGCGCGGGCCCTGCGGCAGGCGTCGGCGCGGCTGTCGACCATCGTCACCACGTCGCAGGACGCGATCGTGGTGACCGACGGGGCCGACCGCATCACCGAGTTCAACGCGGCCGCGGAATCCCTGTTCGCGGTGCCGCGCGCGGATGTTCTGGGCGCTCCGATCGCCCGGCTGGCGGATGTGGCCGCGCTGGACGGTGCGGCGCGTCAGCGGGTCGAGGGGCGCCGACAAGACGGCCGCCGCGTCACGCTCGAGGCGACGCGCGGTTCGGTTCGGGCCGACGAGGGCTGCGTGCGGGTGTTCGTCTTTCGCGACATATCTGACCGTCTGGCCATCGAAGAGGACCTGCGCCAAAGCCGCGATCGCGCCCGCGCCGGGGAAAGGGCCAAGGCCCGGTTCATGGCCGTCATGAGCCACGAGATGCGCACGCCCTTGAACGGTATCCTGGGCGTGATCGACCTGCTGCGCGACCAGGTGCGCGGCAAGGACGGCGAAGGGCGGCTGCGCGATTACCTCGATATCCTGCAAGGCTCGGGCGAGACGCTGCTGGGCCATGTCAACGATGTGCTGGATTTCACCGAGCTTGAATCCTCGGGCGTGCGGCTGACGGTCGAGCCGGTCGATCTCGAGGCGCTCAGCCACACGATCATGCGGGGCTTCGAGCCGGTGGCGCGTGGGCGCGGCCTGCGGCTGGAGCGGGTGGTGCATTTGCCCGGCTCTCCGATGGTCCTGGCCGATCCGGTGCGCCTGCGCCAGGTGCTGACGAACCTTCTGGACAACGCGATCAAGCACACCGAAACGGGCCATGTGACGCTTGAGATATCCGGGGCGGGGCCCGCGGCGGCGCCGATAGTCGAAATCCAGGTCAGCGATACCGGGCTGGGCATTCCAGCCGAGGCGCAAGAGCGGATTTTCGACGATTTCGTGCGGCTTGACCCTGCCGACGGGATCGAAAGGCAGGGCACCGGCCTGGGGCTGGGCATCACGCGCCGGCTGGTGGATGCGATGGGCGGTGAGATCGGCGTGGAAAGCGAGCCGGGCGAGGGCAGCCTGTTCTGGGTGCGTTTGCCATTGCGCGCGCTGCCCCCGGCCGATGCGGATGGGGTGGAGCGGGCCGCGGCGGCTGTGGCCGGGGCGGGGGCCGCCCCCCAAACGCAGGCGCTGCGCGTTCTGGTGGTCGAGGATAACCCGGTCAATCGCTTTCTCTTGCGAGAGATGCTGGAAAAGGACGGCCATATCGTGGAATGCGCCGAAAACGGCGGGGCGGGGCTGAAGGCCGCGCAGGCGCGGGCCTTTGACCTGATCGTGATGGATATCGCCATGCCGGTGATGCCGGGCGACGCGGTGGTGCGGGCCATTCGTGCTGGCGGCGGCCCGAACGCGGACAGCCGGATCGTTGCGCTGACGGCCCATGTTCATGCCGCCGACAACCCGGATGTGCGCGCGGCCGGGTTCGACCAGGTCGTGACCAAGCCGCTGACATGGCAGGGATTGCGGGCGTTGGTGTCGGGCGAAGCGGCGCCGCTGGCCGGGGCCGGCGGGCGTGGCGCGGAAAAGGCGGCGCTGTTGGACGCTGCCACCTTCGCCACGCTGCGCCGAACCCTGGCCGCGCCGCAATTCGAGGCGCTGCTGACGGCGTTTCGCCAAGAGGGCGCGGCCCTGCTGGCGCGACCGGGGCCCGGCGCGACCGGCGACAGCGACGCGATGCGCCGGCGGGTGCATGATCTTGCCGGGATGGCCGCCGTGCTGGGGGCGCGCCGCCTGCAAATCCACCTGTCCGAGGTTGAAACCGCGCTGCTGTCTGGCGGGCAGATGCAGCCGCAATCCACCCTGGCGCGGCTTTGGTTCGACACGCTGGCCCAGCTTGACGCCCAGGCCGCCCCGGCGCAGCCGGCCTGATCCGGCACGGGCGCGACGAACCGTCTACGCGGGCAAAACCGGGCAATGCGGCAACGAAATTGGACGAAAATCACTCTCCCGGCGGGTGGAGTAGTGGCGGAGAGACAGGGATTCGAACCCTGGGACCCCGTGAAGGGTCAACGGTTTTCGAGACCGCCCCGTTCGACCACTCCGGCACCCCTCCATAAAAGTCGGCGGCTCCGTTGCCGGCCGTGTGGCCGGGACGCCCGCCGGGCGCGCAGGTCGTTCGCGCCGGCTCCCGAACCCGGGGGTTC
>JAASTF010000170.1 GCA_021767525.1 Paracoccaceae bacterium | reverse complement strand
TAGCGGACCTTCCATTTCACGCAACCTTCGTTGAAGGCATCCGACACTTCCAGAACGGCGGTGCCCGCTTGCAGGCGGGTGCCCACGGGCAGGCTGTCATACGATGTTTCGATATCCGCAACGATGGGATCGCCGGGATGCACGGTGCCGGCGCGATCCAGCCAGACGGCGTCCATCACCCGCTTGGGCAGGATCGACACCTGGATGCGCGGATCGGGGCGCCCGTCGGGCAGTTTCAGCCAGGGCGCGGTCAGCCAGCGCTCGCCGGGGATGCCCTGGGCCACGGTCAGGTCAAGATGGTCGACCATGCGCCGCTCGCCATAGCCGGGGCGAAAGCACAGCATCTGAATCGGCGCATGATCGGTGGGCGCGGCGCGGATATGCGCCAGCGCCTGGTTCAGCTGCTTTGCGGTGGCCTGGGTCATAGCCGATTCAGCAGCGCGCGCGTGGGCCAGGCATCGACGGGCAGGCCCAGGCGTGCCTGCTCGGCCCGCACGGCGGCGCGGGTGCCTGCGCCCAGGATGCCGTCGATGGCGCCGACGTCATGGCCGCGCGCGGCCAATTTGCGCTGGAGCTGCTTCATCTGCTCGCCCGAAAGGCCCGGATCGGGGTTGCCCGGATCGAAGACCGGCGCGCCTGACAGGCGGGTGGCGAAATAGGCCGCTGTCAGCACATAGGTAAAGCTTTGGTTCCACTCGAAATAAACGTTGAAATTGGGATAGGCGATGAAGGCCGGCCCCTTGTGCCCTTGCGGCAGGATCAGGCTGGCGGGCAGGTCGGCCTGCCATTGCCCGGATCGCGGCTGCACGCCCATCGCGGCCCAGTCGGCGGGGCGCAGTTGGGTATCCAGCCCGGCCTTTGACCAATCCATCCGCGCGGGCACCTGCACCTCTTGCAGCCACGGCTCGCCGGCGCGCCAGCCCAGGTGTTGCAGCATCTTGCCGCCCGACATCAGCGCATCGGGGGCCGAGGTTTTCAGCCGCACATGCCCGTCGCCATCGCCATCGACGCCGTTTTCGATGATGTCGCGGGGCAGCATCTGCACCATCCCGATCTCGCCCGCCCAGGCGCCGGTGGTGCGGCGCGGGTCGAAATCGCCCATCTCGGACAGCTGTATCGCCGCCAGCAATTGCGGGCGGAACAATTCGGGGCGGCGGCAATCATGGGCCAGCGTGGCCAGCGCATTGGCGGTGTTGAAATCGCCCTGGAAGCTGCCGTAATCGGTTTCGAACGCCCAGAAGGCCAGCAGCACGCCGGGCGGCACGCCGTATTGCGATTGAACCCGGTCGAAGGTGCTGGCCCATTTGCGGGCCATTTGCTGGCCCTTTTGCAGCCGTTGGGCCGAGATCAGGCGGCGGGCGAAGCTGGTGAAATCCAGCTGGAACACGCCCTGTCGGCGGTCGGCGGCCAGCACCTTTTGATCTTGCGACAGCCCCGAGACAAAGGCGCGCACGGCAGCCGGGTCGCGGCCCTGGGCCACGGCCTCGTCTGCGACGCCCTGGATGAAGGCGGACCAGTTGCCGCCGCATTGGGCCTGTTGGGCGGTGGCGGGAAGGGCGGTGGCCAGGCACAGCCCGGCGGCAAGGGTCAGGTATTTCATTGGGGTGTAATGTCTTTGCTGTCTACGTGGTTCCTCGGCCAAGAGTATCAGGCCGGGCGGTGCTGGCAACTCACGCTATCGCCAGCAGCAGGGAAAGCGCCAGCGCCACGGCCCAGGCCATCCACAGCACGCGGATCGCGGCGTCTATGTCCTGCGCCATCAGGGGGCGGCGGCCGGTTGCGTTGACCCAGGGAAAATCGCGCATCCGCCCGTCATAGGCGCGTGGGCCGGCCAGGGCGATGCCCAGGGCGCGGGCCATCGCGGCCTCGGGCCAGCCGGCATTGGGCGAGCGGTGCAGGCGGGCGTCGGCCCGGATCGCGGGCAGGGCACGCAGCAGCCCGGCAGGCAGCGCGATCAGCAGGGCGGTCAGGCGCGCGGGCAGCAGGTTCAGCAGATCATCCAACCGCGCGGCGGCCCAGCCGAACTGTGCATGGCACGGGGTGCGATAGCCCACCATGCTGTCGGCGGTGTTGGCGATCTTGTAGACCAGCAGCCCGGGAAGGCCCGCGATGGCGAACCAGAAGGCCGGGGCGATCACCCCGTCCGACAGGTTTTCCGCCGCGCTTTCGATGGCGGCACGGGCCACGGCGCTTTCGTCCATCGCGGCGGTGTCGCGGCTGACGATCATCGCCACGGCGGCGCGGCCCTGGGGCAGGCCCGCGCGCAGGCCGGTGGCCACGGCGGCGACATGCTGCATCAGCGATTTCTGCGCCAGGAGGATCGCGGCGACGACGATTTCCATGACCGGGCCAAAGGCCGACAGCACCGCGCCCAGCAGCGCCGCCCCGGCGACCAGCAGCGCCATCGCGCCCGTGCCTTTCAGGCGGCGATTGTCGCCGTCGTTCCAGCGCGCGTCGCACCAGCCCACCGCGCGCCCCATCAGAACCGCCGGATGCGGCAGGCGCGACCAGAGCCAGCGCGGCTCGCCCAGAAGGGCGTCGAGGATCAGGGCCAGGGTCAGGGTCATGGACGGTTGGTGACGCTCGCCTGCGGCATCGCCCCACCCACCGTCCCGAGAGCGTGGGTCAGCTGCGGCCAGCGGTCGGGATGTGGCAGGCCCAGCCGGATCAGGGTTGAGGAATAGGGGAAGATGCGGCTCCAAACGTTGTGGCGGGCCAGATGCACCTGCCACGCGGCGGCATCGGCCACGTTGTAAAGACGGAACAGCGATGTGCCGCCTTGCAGACGCGCGCCCGCGCGCAGCATCAGCGCGTCCAGATGCGCGGCGTCTTCGTTCAGGCGGGCGCGGGTGTCTTTCGCCCATGCAGCATCGGCCAGCGCCGCCGCGCCGATGTGCAGCGCGGGGCCCGAGACGGGCCAGGGGCCCAGCCACTCGGCCAGTTGCGCGATGGTGTCGGGGCGGGCGATGGCGAACCCCAAGCGCAGCCCGGCCAAGCCCCAGAACTTGCCAAAACTTTTCAGCACGACCCGTCCGGGCAGCGCGGCCTGCGCGATCAGCGACCGGTCGGGTGCAACATCGGCAAAGCTTTCGTCGATGATGACCAGCGGTGCGGTCAGGCTGGCGGGGTCGTGCCACTGGCCGGTGGGATTGTTCGGATGAACGACGACCTGCGCCTGCGCGCCTTGGGTGTTGTCTGTCACGCTCCAGTCGTGGCCGCGAAAGGCGGCGGCGTGTTCGTTATAGGTGGGATGCACGATATGCACGCGGCCCGGGGGCGCAAGCCGCGGTATTTGCGCGATCAGGCAGGAGGCCCCGGGCGCGGCAAGGATCTCGGCGCCCTCGGGCACATTCCAGAACTGCCGGACCGCCGCGATCAGTGCCTGTTGCGCGCGACTGTCGGGCAGGGCCGTCCACGCATCGTCTGGCAGGGGCGGCACGGGGTAGGGCACCGGGTTGATCCCGGTTGACAGGTCCAGCCAGTCGGCCCGTGCGCCGCCGAATTGCGCGATGGCGGCATCGAGGCCGCCACCGTGATCGCGTTTGAAGCTGCTGGTCTGGTCCATCGCTGCGCCGGTTGGTGGGTTTGCCCCCATCAAGCGCAGCGATGCAAAAATCACAAGCGATTATCCACGCCCATGCGGCTCATCATAATCCAGATCCGGCCCCACGGGGATGATCCGATGCGGATTGATGGTGTCATGGCTGTAGTGATAGTGCCGCATGAAATGGTCGAAATGCACCGTTTCGGCCACGCCCGGCCATTGATACAGTTCGCGCGTATAGGCCCATAGGTTGGGGTAATCCACGATCCGACGGCGGTTGCATTTGAAATGCCCGTGATAGACCGGATCAAAGCGGATCAGGGTGGTGAAAAGGCGCCAGTCGGCTTCGGTCAGGCGGTCGCCCATCAGGTAGCGGTTTTCGGACAGGCGCCGTTCCAGCCAATCCAGGCTGTCGAACAGCGGATTCACCGCCTCTTCATAGGCGTCCTGGCTGGTGGCAAAGCCGGATTTGTAGACGCCGTTATTGACGGTATCGTAGATGCGGTCATTCACCGGCTCGATCGCCTCGCGCAGATCTTCCGGCCAGTAATCGTCAGAGTTGCCGGTCAGGTGGTCGAAGGCCGAATTGAACATGCGGATGATCTCGGCCGACTCATTCGACACGATGGTTTCGCGTTCCTTATCCCAAACGACGGGAACGGTGACGCGGCCCGAGATCTTGGGGTCGGCGCGCAGGTAGATGTTGCGCAAGAACGGCTCGTCATAAAGCCGGTCGCCGGTGGCACCGTCGAAATCGCTGTCAAAAGTCCAGCCGTCGGAGAGCATGTCGGGATGCACGACCGATACGCCGATCATGTCTTCCAACCCCTTCAGCTTGCGAAAGATCAAGGTGCGGTGGGCCCAGGGGCAGGCGTAAGATACATAAAGGTGGTAGCGCCCCGGCTCGGCCTTGAAGCCGCCCTCGCCCGAGGGGCCGGCGCTGCCGTCCGGCGTGATCCAGTTGCGAAATCCCGCGGTCGAGCGCACGAACTTGCCCCCGGTTTTCGAGGTGTCGTACCACGTGTCATGCCATTCGCCGTCGATCAACTGGCCCATGGTCTGGCCTCCTATCTTTGTGTTATCAAACTAATTAGGACCGGGGAATGCATCGGGAAACCGGGATGGGCGCGCATGGAGGCTGCATGAATGCACAAGATGTTCGACACGATCGTAGTGGTCGATTGGTCGGCGGCGGGCACGCCCAAGACCGGAGCGGACAGTATCTGGATCGCTGTTTGGCGCGCCGGGGACGTGGCGCTGCACAATCCGCCGACGCGCGTGACGGCCGAAACCATTCTGCGCGATATTCTGCTGGCCGAAAGGGGCGCGAGGCGGCGCGTTCTGGCCGGGTTCGATTTTGCCTTTGGCTATCCGCCCGGGCTGTCGGCGCGGCTGGGCGGTGATTGGCGCGCGGTTTGGGCGGCGCTGGCCGAGCGGGTCGAGGAGGGGGCGAAGAACGCCAATAACCGCTTTGACGTGGGCGCGGGTTTGAATGCGCTGTTCGATGTGCCGGGGCCGTTCTGGGGTAACGGGTTGAAACGAGATATCGACGGCCTGCCGCGCAAAAAGCCCGGCGGGTGGGGGGCGGCCTTGCCGGAAAACCGGCGCGCCTGCGATGCGCTGGCCCCCGGCGCGCAAGAGGTGTGGAAGCTTGCCGGGGCCGGGTCGGTCGGTGGGCAGGCCCTGACCGGCATCGCCATGCTGGAGCGGTTGCGCCACGCCACCGGCGCCGCGGTCTGGCCGTTCGAATGGCCCGCCGACGCACCGCTGGTGCTGGCGGAGGTGTTCCCGTCGCTATGGCCGATGGTGGTCGAGCTTGGCCTGGTGCGCGATGCCCAACAGGTGCGCGACACCGCTTTGCGGCTGGCCGCGTGGGGGCAGGATGGACGGTTGCGCGCCGCACTGGATGCGCCGCTTTTACAATCGAGGGATGTAATTCAGGACGAGGGTTGGATCCTTGGGTTGGGCGATGCCGGAAAAATTCAATGATAGTTTGTCATTAACTTGACGTGAAGATTTGGCAGGTCATCCTTGAACGGCGCAAGCAGGGGGATTCCGATGTCGACATTTCTGCCGAAAGAGGTCCAGGCCGGGCTGGACGCCGCACGCCGCCAGGCGGGGCGCAAACGCAATCGCCTGGCTGTCGAGGTGGATGGCCAACGGCACCCGGTTCTGCGCGCGTGGGACGATGGCTTTGCCGTCGACCTGGCGCTGGTGCCGCAGCTGCGCGGTCTGGTTGATCTATACGATGGTGCGGTTCATCTGCGCCGCTGCCTGATCGTTGCCGCCGCCGAAGAGGGCGGCGAGATGCATTACGATTACAAACGCATGACCGAAATCAGCACCGAACAGCCGGTGGATTTCGAGCGGCCCAAGGATGCGCCTGTGGCCCTGCTGGCCCACGATACGCCAGAGTAGGTTCGGGGACAAAGCGGCCGTGGGATCATGCTTTGCCCGCAGCGCGCTTGGGCCAATCCAAATGGCTTACTGAAGGTCGGCAAAGGCCTTTTGCAGCCGCTCGACCGCCTGTTCCACCAGCGGTCGCGGCGTGGCCAGGTTGAAGCGCAGGAAGGTGTCCCCGCCAGACCCGAAGGTGGGGCCATAGTTCACCGCGATGCGCGCATCTTTTTCGACGCGGGCGGTGAAATCCTCGCGGCTCATACCGGTGCCCGAGAAATCGACCCAGGCCAGGTATGTCGCTTCGAGCGGCATGGATTTGAGGCCAGGAATGGCGTTCACGCCCGCGTCGAACAGTTTGCGGTTTCCGTCGAGATAGGCCACCAGCTCATCCACCCAGGCCGCGCCTTCCGGGCTATAGGCGGCCTCGGCCATGAACAGCCCGAACGAGTTCGGCGACAGGCCCAGCCCCATCATCCGCGCGCCGAATTTTTCGCGCAAACCTGCATCGGGGATGATCACGTTGCCCGAATGGCTGCCCGCGATGTTGAAGGTCTTGGTGGTGGCCGACATCATCAGCAGCCGGTCGGAAATGCCGTCGATCAGCGCCATCGGCGTATGGGTCTGGCCGGGAAAAACCAGGTCGTGGTGAATTTCGTCGGACACCAGGATCAGGTCGTGCCGGCGGCAGAAATCGGCCACGCCCTCCAGCTCGGCGCGGGTCCAGACGCGGCCGCCGGGGTTGTGCGGCGAGCACAGGACGAACATCTTGGCCGACCCGTCCATCTGCGCGTCCCAGGCATCGAAATCCATTTCATAGCGACCGTCGTTGTTGACCAGGTCGCATTCGAT